>JAIPAN010000007.1 GCA_021740025.1 Sphingobacteriaceae bacterium | reverse complement strand
ACACGTGGTTGAGTCGTTCCGTAGTGCCAATGAGCATATTGTAAACCGTCCGGAGTGGATGATTGTAAAAATCGTTCCGGTAATTCCACCAGAATTACGCCCATTAGTACCTTTAGAAGGTGGTCGTTTTGCAACATCAGATTTAAATGATTTATACCGTCGTGTTATTATCCGTAATAACCGTTTAAAACGATTGATTGAGATTAAAGCGCCAGAAGTAATTTTACGTAACGAAAAACGTATGTTACAAGAGGCGGTTGACTCTTTATTTGATAATTCACGTAAAGTAAACGCCGTTAAAACCGAAGGTAACCGTGCGTTAAAATCACTTTCCGATATCTTAAAAGGTAAACAAGGTCGTTTCCGTCAAAACTTATTAGGTAAACGTGTCGATTATTCTGCACGTTCGGTAATTGTTGTAGGCCCGAACTTGAAATTGCATGAGTGCGGTTTACCAAAAGATATGGCTGCTGAGCTTTACAAACCATTCGTTATTCGCAAGATGATTGAAAGAGGTGTGGTTAAAACCGTAAAATCAGCTAAAAAGATTGTTGATCGTAAAGATCCAATTGTCTGGGATATTCTAGAAAACGTATTAAAAGGTCACCCGGTATTGTTAAACCGTGCTCCAACATTACACAGACTAGGTATTCAAGCGTTTCAACCTAAATTGGTAGAAGGAAAAGCCATTCAATTGCACCCATTGGTGTGTACGGCTTTCAACGCCGATTTTGATGGTGACCAGATGGCTGTGCATTTACCTTTGGGTAATGCCGCAATTTTGGAAGCCCAAATGTTGATGTTGGCTTCGCACAATATCTTAAATCCGGCAAATGGTACGCCAATTACCGTTCCTTCACAGGATATGGTGTTGGGCTTATACTATACTACTAAAGGTCGTAAAACAGACGAAACCCGTGTAGTGAAAGGCCAAGGCTTATCATTCTACTCAGCCGAAGAGGTAATTATTGCATACAACGAGAAACAATTAGATCTGCATGCATTTATTAAGGTGAAAGCTAATGTAAAAGAAGCAGACGGAACGATTGTAAATAAATTAATTGAAACTACGGTTGGTCGTGTACTATTTAACCAAATGGTGCCGGCAGAAGTAGGCTACATCAATGAGCTATTAACTAAAAAATCACTGCGTGATATTATTGGTGAAGTAGTTAAAAATACCGGTATGGCTCGTGCAGCACAATTCTTAGATGATATCAAAGAATTAGGGTTCAAAATGGCCTTCCAAGGTGGATTATCGTTCAACTTGCAAGACATTAACATCCCTGCCGAAAAAGTACAACTTATTGATAAGGCTACGAAAGAAGTAGAAGAAGTAATGAATAACTACAACATGGGATTCATTACCAATAACGAACGTTACAACCAAATTATCGATATCTGGACACGTATAAATAACCGTTTAACGGCAAACGTGATGGATGTTTTGTCTAACGACAACCAAGGATTTAACTCAGTTTACATGATGTTAGATTCTGGAGCACGTGGTTCAAAAGAGCAGATTCGTCAGCTTTGCGGTATGCGTGGTTTGATGGCAAAACCTCAAAAATCAGGTTCAGGTGGTGAGATTATCGAAAACCCAATTTTATCAAACTTTAAAGAAGGTTTATCGGTATTAGAGTACTTTATCTCTACCCACGGTGCCCGTAAAGGTTTGGCCGATACGGCATTAAAAACGGCGGATGCGGGTTACTTAACTCGTCGTTTACACGATGTTGCCCAAGATATGATTGTTGGCGATGTAGATTGCGGAACCTTAAGAGGTATGTACACTACAGCGTTGAAAGATAACGAGGATATTGTAGAGCCATTATATGATCGTATTTTAGGTCGTACCTCATTACACGATGTGAGCAATCCATTAACCGGTGAATTACTAGTTTCTGCTGGTCAGGATATCACCGAGGAAATTGCTCAAAACATAGAAAATTCACCATTAGAAGGTATCGAAATTCGCTCGGTATTAACTTGCGAAAGCAAACGTGGTGTATGTGCTCTTTGTTACGGACGTAACCTTTCAACCGGTAAACGTGTACAAATGGGAGAAGCTGTGGGCGTAATTGCTGCACAGTCTATTGGTGAGCCGGGTACACAGTTAACCTTACGTACTTTCCACGTGGGTGGTACGGCTTCTAACATTGCGGCCGAATCTCAAATTAATGCCAAGTTTGAAGGTGTTATTGAGTTCGAAAACATCAGAACCGTAAGCTTAGATACCGAAGAAGGTAAGGTAGAAGTAGTATTGGGTCGTTCAGGCGAATTCCGTATTGTAGAACCAGGTACCAATAAAGTTATTGTAAGTAACAACATTCCATATGGTGCACATTTATTTGTAAAAGAAGGTGCTAAATTGAAAAAAGGTGATCGTATTTGTTCATGGGATCCATACAATGCGGTAATCATTTCAGAATTTGCCGGTAAAATTGCATTCGACGCTATTATCGAAGGTATTACCTTCCGTGAAGAATCGGATGAGCAAACCGGTCACCGTGAGAAAGTGATTATTGATACTCGTGATAAAACGAAAAACCCGTCTATTCAAGTAACCGATAAAAAAGGAAACCTATTAAAAGGATACAACATCCCGGTAGGTGCCCACATTGCAATTGATGAAGGCGAAGAAGTAAAAACTGGTCAAATTTTGGTGAAAATTCCACGTTCAACCGGAAAAACCCGAGATATTACCGGTGGTTTACCACGTGTAACAGAATTATTCGAAGCACGTAACCCATCTAACCCGGCTGTAGTAACCGAAATTGATGGTGTGGTAACCTTAGGTGGTGTAAAACGTGGTAACCGAGAAATGTCTATCGAATCGAAAGATGGTCAATTGAAAAAATACTTGGTTCCATTGTCTAAACACATCTTAGTACAAGATAACGACTTTGTAAAAGCAGGTATGCCATTGTCTGATGGTTCTATTTCTCCTGCCGATATTTTAGCCATTAAAGGCCCTGCAGCGGTTCAAGAATACTTAGTAAATGGTATTCAAGAGGTTTACCGTTTACAAGGTGTAAAAATCAACGATAAACACTTTGAAACCATTGTTCACCAAATGATGCAAAAAGTGTGGATCGAGGATCCAGGAGATACTCGTTTCTTAGAAAACGAAGCGGTAGATCGTTGGGACTTTATGGAAGAAAACGACAGCATGTTAGATAAACGTGTAGTAACCGAAGCCGGTGATTCACAAAATCTAAAACCTGGTCAGATTGTAACTTTACGTAAATTAAGAGAAGAAAATTCTATCTTAAAACGTCAAGATGCTAAGTTGGTAGAGGTTCGCGAAGCAATTCCGGCTACCTCTAGCTCTATCCTACAAGGTATTACTCGTGCTTCATTAGGTACTAAATCATTCTTCTCGGCAGCATCTTTCCAAGAAACTACCAAAGTATTAAACGAGGCAGCTATCAGCGGAAAAGTAGACCGTTTATTGGGCTTAAAAGAAAACGTAATTGTAGGTCACTTGATTCCTTCAGGTACCGGCTTACGTGACTACGAGCGCATTATTGTAGGTTCTCAAGAAGAATACGACAAATTGTTAGCTTCTAAACAAGAAGAAGTTACCGAAGAAGTTTAATCATCTTCACAATATTAAAGCCTCCTCGTTTTCGGGGAGGCTTTTTTTATGGATTCTATTTTAATTTTTTATTTTTAAGGCATGGAAGAACAAAACGAACACCAATTAAATATTGAGTTAACAGAAGATATCGCCGAAGGTGTGTATTCTAATTTGGCTATTATAACCCATTCTAATACCGAGTTTGTATTAGATTTTATTCGGGTTATGCCAGGCATACCCAAGGCTAAAGTAAAGTCGAGAATTGTATTGACACCCGAGCACGCAAAACGCTTTTTAAGTGCCTTGGCAGATAATGTAGAAAAATTTGAAGCGGTAAATGGTCGTATAAAAATAAATGAGGAGCCACCATCATTCCCCATGAATTTTGGCGGTCCAACGGCACAAGCTTAAGCCTTCAGCATTTTATTGATTAATGAAGTCATTTCTGCCAATTGTTGCGGTTCAAGCCAGTGGGTTTCGGTATTCTTTCTGAACCAGGTAAGTTGCCTTTTGGCAAAGTGTCGGGTGTTTTGCTTAATTTCTTCCACAGCTTTTTCTAGTGATTTTTTGCCATCAAAATAATTAAAAAGTTCTTGGTAGCCCACTGTTTGTAAGGCGTTTAGTTCGCGGTGGGGTAGTAGTTTTTCCACCTCGGCTAGCAGGCCTTGTTCCATCATTGCATCCACCCGTTTATTAATCCGGTCATATAATTGAGAACGTTCGGTGTTTAAACCAATGGTTAGCACCTCAAATGGACGTTCGTTTGCTGCATGCGTTCTGTAAGTGGAGAAAGGCTGCCCGGTGCTCATACAGACCTCTAGCGCTCGTATTATCCGTTGGGGGTTACAGATGTCTACTTCAGCATAATATGTCGGGTCTAGTGCTTCTAAACGCTTTTGCAAAACTTCAATACCTTCTTTGGCTAGTTGTTCGTTTAGTTGTGCTCTAAGTTCGGGTGGTGCTTTGGGTAAGTTGTCAAACCCTTGTGTAATTGCTTGCACATAAAGCCCAGAGCCACCCACTAAAAATACGATGGAATGTTTTTTAAATAATTTCTCTAAAAGATGTAGCCCTGATTTTTCAAAATCGCCAACCGAAAAAGCCTCGGTAATGCTATGCGAATTAATGAAGTGGTGGGGATCAGCGGCTAATTCTGCGGGCGTTGGCTTGGCCGTGCCAATGCTCATTTCCTTAAAAAATTGGCGGCTATCGGCCGAAACAATCTCGGTACTAAATTGTTGAGCAAGCGTAATGGCAACATTGGTTTTCCCAACAGCAGTTGGCCCAACAATACATACCAATAGGGGCTTTTTCAAGATTAATACTCGTCGTTATCGTAGTTTTCGTTGTCAGAAAAATCATCCATAAACTCATTTTCTTCTTCTGCCTCAGTTTCTTCTTGTTCCATGCTAGCACCTCCGGCTGTTGAAATGTCGGTATCTAAGTTTAAGTCTAATTCATCCACATCTTCTAAGTGGCTCGGGTCAAATTCCAATTCATCTAAAAAATCAATCCGTTTGGTGGAAGCGATGGCGCTAGTCCCAGGAACTATAACTGACCCCGGAATTTTAGGGGCTTCGCCTACGCTTCGAAAAGTATTGGGATATTCTTTCCCGTTTTCTTCATCGAGTATAATTTTTATCAACTGCACATGAAAATCAAAGGGACGTTCGAAATTGTAGGTATAATAAAATTTCTGATGCGGATCGTCTATAAAGCTGCTCAGTTTAGATTTATCCATTAAGGATACACCTTGCTCTATCTTTTTTTCTGAAGGTAAAAAGGTAATTTCTTGCCCCTTGTACCAAAAGTCGTTACTTACATAAAAAGAAGAAGAAGCCGCTACAGGGTAGCCCGTACTACGGTGTAGTGCACGATGCAAGTCTTCAAAAGTTTGAGTTGATTTGATATCGATTTCTCGTTCAACCTCATCGTAATCTTCAAAAGAAATTTTAAACCTGTATATAGCCATTAGTTATTCGTATTGCTTACTCAAAATTAATAATAACGTAGCGAATTAAGGAAAATTTTATGTCTGCCTATGTTAGGTTTTTTACAACACTTAAACCGAGTTCCATACCCTTTTTGCGCATATATATTAATGCTTCTTCTCTCGAATTTCGTATTTCACCTTCCAAAATAGCCTCCCTAATTTGATTTTTTAGTGTACCTACCTCTTTTCCTTCTTTTAAATTAAAGGTGTCCATTATGTCGCTACCACTTACTGGTGGTTGCCAATTTCGAAGCGAATCCCGTTCTTCTACATCCTTCAATTTGAGTTTCACATGCTCAAAATTCTGACGATATTTTTTGAGTTTATATTCGTTTTTTGTGGTTACATCGGCATGGCAGAGCAACATCAGGGCATCTATATCTGCGCCGGCATCTACTAATAAACGCCGTACAGCCGAATCGGTTACTTTTTCTTGCGCCAAAACAATAGGGCGTAAGTGTAATTGCACCAATTTTTGCACCAACTTCATTTTGTCGTTTTGCGGCAGTTTTAGTTGGGCAAATAATTTGGGCACCATGCGTGCACCTTTATCTTCATGGCCATGAAAGGTCCATCCGTGTTTGGGATCGAAACGTTTGGTAGGGGGCTTGGCAATATCGTGTAAAATGGCAGCCCAGCGCAACCAAAGGTCATCAGTATGTTCAGTAATATTATCTAATACCTGTAGGGTATGGTAAAAATTGTCTTTGTGCGATTTTCCATTGATGGTTTCTACCCCATATAAAGCTGCCATTTGAGGAAATATTAACTGCAATAAGCCAGTATCAAATAGGTAGTTAAAGCCGATAGATGGGGTAGGCGATAAAATGATTTTGTTTAGCTCGTCGGTAATGCGCTCTTGCGATACAATGCGCATACGCTCTACGAGAGTTTTTATAGCCGTAAGGGCAGCTTCATCAATAGAAAAATTAAGCTGACTTGCAAAGCGAATGGCCCGCATCATGCGCAAGGGGTCATCGGAAAAGGTTTCGAGTGGATTTTGCGGTGTACGAATCAATTTGTGCTCTAAATCTACTAAGCCACCAAAGGGATCCAATAATTCGCCGAAACTTTCTTCATTGAGGCTAATAGCTAAAGCGTTAATGGTAAAATCTCTGCGTAGTTGGTCGTCTTCCAACGTGCCATTTTCTACAATGGGTTTTCTCGAATCCGAGCGATAGGATTCTTTACGAGCACCCACAAATTCTATCTCTAAATCGTGGTAGCGCAACATAGCAGTGCCAAAATTTTTAAACACCGATACTTTGCACTTCAGGTGTTTTCCTACTTCTTCGGCGAAGGAAATGCCCTGTCCTATAACTAAAATATCGAGGTCTTTAGAAGGGCGGCCTAAAAAAATATCACGTACATAGCCCCCAATTACATACGCTTCTACGCCTGTTTTTTTGGCTAACGTACTTAATTCTTTAAAAATGGGCTGTGTGAGGTGTTTTTTCATGTTAATTTAAGAGCATGCCCTAGCAATTTCTTTAAAGAACGCCAAAGGTAGTCCTTATCTTCTAATAAATGTAAAGAGCCCATCGGGGCTTAGTTTCATAATGGTCGAAGGTGTTTTTTCTTCGGATGCTTCTTGTTCCAAATTTACCACATAATCTACTCCATCAATAATTTCTTGACTTACTTCGCTGAAATTTTTTGGAGCAGGCTCACCGCTTATATTGGCCGAAGTAGACACCATGGGTAAGCGAAAGCGTTGGATAAGTTGTTGGCAGAAGGCATGTTTTACTACGCGAATACCTACGCTGCCATCCTCGTTAATTACACTTGGAGCTAGGTTTTTTGCATTGGAGTATACAATGGTTAAGGGATTTTCGGCATACTCTATTAAATCGTAAGCTACATCGGGTATTTCGCGAACATAGCTAGCCAATTTAGTATCGTTGTCTACTAATACAATGAGGCTTTTGGAGGCAGATCGCCCCTTTAAGGCCATTACTTTTTGTACCGCATCTTCGTTAGTAGCATCGCAACCAATGCCCCAAATGGTATCGGTAGGGTATAAGATAATGCCGCCAGCTTTTACTACTTCTAATGCTTTTTCTACTTCGTTTTTCATAGCAATTAGAGTGCTTGGTATACTTTTATGAGATTTTTTGCAATGGTTTCGTCGGTAAATTTTTGCGCATAAACGTGACCATCTTCTCCCATTTTTTGTTGAAGGGCTTTATCGCCCAAAATTTTGCGAATGGCTTCGGCAATTTCTTCAGCACTGGTTGGGTTGATGTAGCAAGAGCTAGGCCCGCCTGCTTCGGGAAAACAACTTCCGATAGACGTAATGACCGGGGTATTGGAAAACAAGGCTTCGATAATTGGAATGCCAAATCCCTCGAACAAGGACGGGTAAATAAACAAATCGGCCAATTGGTAGAGTATGGCTAGTTCCTCGGAAGATAATCCTTCTAAGAAAATGACTTTTTGTTCTAAGGTATTCTCGGCAATAAACGTTGTAATTTCTTTCGTATAAGCTGTTTTGCGTCCAACTAGTACCAACGTGGTGTCTATATTTTTTAGGGCTTTTACCGCAACCAGCATATTTTTGCGGGCCTCTATGGTACCAACGTTTAAAATGAACTGCTTGGGTAACCTATATTTTTTAATGAGGGCTTCTTTCTGTGTAGCCGAGTAGGTTTTTTTAAAGGCTTGGTGACAACCTTGGTACACTACCGTTATTTTATTTTCGGGAATGCCCAAATACTGCACAATATCTCTTTTAGTTTGTTCGCTAATGGCAATCACCGTATCCGCTGCCTCGGCCGCATGTTTAAACTTACGGTAATAAATGTTCCGATCTATAAACGAATAAAACTCGGGGTACCGTAAGAACAATACATCGTGGATGGTTACTACGCTTTTAATCCCTGCTTTATCGAGTCCAACAGGCAATTCGCCCGACAGGCCATGAAATACTTCAATATGATCCCGTTTTAAATCGTTGATGATGCCAAAACGGCGCCATAGATTAGAAAAAAAAGAATAGAAAGCACTCGAAGGTCTTTTTTCTTCTACCCCTGCTCCCAGATTTTCGAAAAGAACTTTTTTAGAGGCTTTGGGGTTATATAGAAAATAGTGGTTTTGAGGAGCATAGCGATGTAGTATACGCACCAAATCTCGGCTGTAATTACCTAGTCCGGTAGTATTGTGAAACACTCGTTTAGCCTCAAAGCCGATGTTCATTTTATATGCTTAAACAGCTACTTGATTTTCCCTCAACGCATCGTTTAACGAGGTTTTTTTATCTGTTGATTCTTTGCGTTGTCCAATAATTAAGGCGCAAGGTACCTGAAACTCTCCTGAAGGGAATTTTTTGGTATATGAACCCGGAATTACTACCGAACGGGCCGGAACACGACCTTTGTATTCAATAGGCTCGGTGCCCGTAACGTCTATAATTTTGGTTGATGCAGTAAGTACCACGTTGGCCCCTAAAACGGCTTCCGCTTCAACATGCACCCCTTCTACCACAATGGCTCTAGAGCCAATAAAGCAGTTATCTTCAATAATTACCGGTGCTGCTTGTACGGGCTCTAATACACCGCCAATACCCACGCCACCACTTAAATGTACATGTTTCCCAATTTGCGCACAGGATCCTACTGTTGCCCAGGTATCCACCATGGTACCTGCATCTACATAAGCGCCAATGTTTACATACGATGGCATCATGATTACCCCTTTGGCCAAATAGGCACCATAACGGGCTAGGCCATGAGGTACAACACGTACACCTTGCTCTTTAAAATTTGTTTTCAACTTCATTTTATCGTGAAAAACAAAAGGGCCTACCTTTATTTCTTCCATTTGGCGAATTGGGAAGTATAAAATAACCGCTTTTTTAATCCAATCGTTTACATGCCAGCGGGTACCAATAGGTTCAGCCACACGTATTTCCCCTAAATCTAGTTTTTGGATAACGATTTCAATGGCATCGGTGTATTCTTTATAGCTTAATAGCTGTCTATCTTCCCAGGCAGCTTCTATTTTTTGTTGTAATTCGGCGATCATAATTTAATTTTTAGCAAATTAACAGTTTTTTGAGGATTTTTGTCTCATATAAACGTCATGGCTGAAAAAGAAAAATTACGTATTGATAAATATTTGTGGGCAATTCGGGCATTTAAAACCCGAAGCGTGGCTACAGAGGCGTGTAAAGCTGGCCGTGTAAAATTAGGCGGACAAGCCATTAAACCCGCCTATACGGTCAAAATTGGCGAAATTTATACGGTACAAAAAGGGGGTTTAAAGAAAACTATTCGGGTAGAAGGCCTGCTTGAAAAACGCATGGACGCCAAATCAGTAAGTTCCTATTACGAAGATTTAACTCCGCCAGAAGAAACCCAAGCCTTTAAATCTGCCTTTCTTTCTCCAATACTTACTCGAGATCGGGGTGCTGGACGTCCTACCAAAAAAGATCGTCGCGAAATTGACGAACTGCAAGAGGGTTGGTTTGAGGAGGACTAGTTCCCGATTTTTTAAAATTGATGATAAGCTTAAACTCTGGAAATAAAAAACCCCGACTAATGCCGAGGTTTTTTTTACAAGTAGTTGAATTTATTTTTTGTCTTTAGCGTAAGCTTCGTTTAGGCCTGTTACCACTTCTTTGGTCACGTCTAAACTCTCGTCGGCAAATAATACGGTTGGGTTTGCTTTAGAGTAGGTTAATACCATTTTGTATCCCTTTTCTTTAGCAAAGCCTTTTAAAAAGGCCGCTACTTTTTCGTACAATTTCTCGTTTTCGGCCGCTTCTTCATTGGCTAATGCAGAGCTGGCATTTTGGTTATAGCTAGCCAATTCTTGTTGTTTGCGGGCCAAACGATCTTCAGTGGCAGCACGTTGATCGGCGCTCATAGCATTTGCTTGTTGCTGATATTGAGCTACTTCACGTTGAAAAGCCGTACCTTTTGCATTTAAGTCAGCTTGTGCTTTTTTAGATTTTTCCTCGAATTTATCTTTAATGCTGGTAAAGTATTCGTACTTGCTTAACAAGGAATCAGAATTTACATATACAATGGCTGGAGTTCCGGTTTGTGTACTTGTGCTAGTTTGGGGTGCTGTTTTGCTGCACGATGCTACTAAAAAGCTTAAGCCTAAAGCAATCATCAATACGTAGATTAGTTGTTTTTTCATGTTTAAATTTTGTTCAATAATGCACAAATATAAACTTTCATCGGTGTATTTAATAGCCTTTTACGAATGTTAATAAATGGACGTTCAAAAAGGCTATTATTTATCCACATTATGCTTCAGCTACAGTTTTAAACCTTATTTTTGATACTTGTAGTATTAAATAAATTATGAGCGAAGAAAAGGAAAATAAATCAAATTATTCGGCCGATAATATTCAGGTTTTAGAAGGATTAGAGGCGGTAAGAAAGCGCCCGTCGATGTATATTGGCGATACCGGCGTAAAGGGTTTACACCACTTGGTATACGAAGTTGTAGATAACTCTATTGATGAAGCCTTGGCCGGATATTGTAGCGATATTTTCGTTACCATACATAAAGACAATTCCATATCAGTACAAGATAACGGTCGTGGTATCCCAACCGGATTACACACCAAAGAAAATAGATCGGCCTTAGAGGTTGTTATGACCGTGTTACACGCCGGTGGTAAATTCGATAAAGATACCTACAAAGTGTCTGGAGGTTTACACGGGGTAGGGGTTTCTTGCGTAAACGCCTTATCAACCGATTTAAAAGTAACGGTACACCGCGAAGGAAAAATTTTCCAGCAAGAGTACAAATGTGGTAAGCCCCAATATGATGTAAAAGTTGTGGGCGAAACCAAGATTACTGGAACTATTGTGCATTTTATGCCCGATCCAGAAATATTTACCCTCACTACCGAATATAAGTTTGATACCCTTGCGGCTCGTTTACGTGAATTAGCGTATCTAAATAAAGGAATTCGCTTAAGCTTAACCGACGAGCGTGAAGCAGTAGAAGATGGCTTTTTAACCGAAAAATTCCATTCGGAAGGTGGTTTAAAAGAATTTGTTCAATTCTTAGACGGCACCCGCCAACCTTTAATTCCAGAGCCTATTTATGTAGAAGGAATTAAACAAGGCATTCCGGTAGAATTAGCCATGCAATACAACGATACCTATGCAGAAAATGTGCATTCCTACGTAAACAACATCAACACCATTGAAGGCGGTACACACGTTGCCGGTTTCCGTAGAGGCTTAACCCGTACCTTGAAAGCCTATGCTGAAAAATCGGGCTTGCTGAAAAATATGAAAGTTGAAATTACCGGTGATGATTTCCGTGAAGGACTAACCGCTGTAATTTCTGTAAAAGTGGCCGAGCCGCAATTCGAAGGTCAAACCAAAACCAAATTGGGTAACAACGAGGTAATGGGTGCCGTAGATGTGGCCGTGGGAGAGATTTTAGGTAATTACCTAGAAGAAAATCCACGTGAGGCAAAAATGATTGTGAATAAGGTAATTTTGGCCGCCACAGCTCGTGCAGCTGCTCGTAAAGCCCGTGAAATGGTGCAACGCAAGAGTGTGATGGGCGGTTCGGGTTTGCCAGGTAAATTGGCTGATTGTGCCAATAGCGATCCGGCAGCATGTGAACTATACCTCGTGGAGGGCGACTCGGCCGGTGGTACAGCCAAACAAGGTCGCGATCGTAATTTTCAAGCTATTTTGCCCCTAAAAGGTAAAATCTTGAACGTAGAAAAAGCCATGGAGCATAAAATCTACGAAAACGACGAGATTAAGAACATGTTTACCGCCATGGGCGTAAGCATTGGTACCGAAGAGGATAATAAAGCCTTGAATATGGTTAAATTGCGTTACCACCGTATCATCATCATGACGGATGCTGACGTGGATGGTTCGCACATTACCACTCTAATTTTAACCTTCTTCTTCCGTTACATGAAGGAGTTAATTGAAAAAGGTTACGTATACATTGCTGCTCCACCCTTGTATTTAGTTAAAAAAGGTAAAGAGCAGACTTATGCCTGGAACGATGAACAACGTGATGCTGCCATACAGCAATTAAAAGGTGGTGGTAAAGAAGATAGTGTACACGTACAACGTTACAAAGGTTTGGGAGAGATGAACGCCGAGCAGTTGTGGGAAACAACCTTGAATCCGGAGACTCGTACATTACGCCAAGTAACGATTGAAAACGCCGCAGAATGCGATCATATTTTCTCTATGCTTATGGGCGATGAAGTTGCTCCTCGTAGAGAGTTTATTGAGAAAAATGCGAAATACGCTCGTATTGATATATAAAACAATGCATATATAAACACAAAGCCCCGATATTTATTTGGGCTTTGTTGTTTTACGATACCTACATTCTTCTATAATTAGGGTGCTTAGTACCAAAATCACATTTACCCCTAACCCTGTTAAGAGCAACCATGCTGGTACCTTAGTAACATGGGTATACCAAAAGCCAACTACGTTCCAAGCAAATAATACAATGCCTAAACCTACCCAGGTGTTCGAATAGGTGGGGTATTGGGTATTATCCCTTGTGGTTCTGAAGTTATCGGGATAAAATAGTGTTTTCCATTTCTGATAATCCCAGGCTAGTAAGCCTAAACAAGCAAACAGCATGAGCGATGTTATGAGCCAAGTGCCGGTAAAGTGCATGCTGCACGTAATTACCCAAATGCTGGCAATAAGAGGCAAATAGAGTAGGGCGCCAATAGTTGCGAAACGTTGGGTCATGAGTAAACAAGCGGCAACTAATTGACTCCAGCCTATAAACTGCCAAAATACACCCGATTGGTATAGGCCTTCAAAGAAAAAACCAATGGGGTTATCGGTAGAAATTTGGGTAAAGCGTTCGTTAAGCACCTTGGTTAATCCCGATGGAATAAAAGCGAAGCCAATGAGGTATCGAGTTAGGATAACAAAGGTATTTAAATGCCTTTTCTTGCGAATGCGATCAAATAGTTCGTCTAAAAATTTCATGCCCAAATATATAAAAACAAAAAGCCCTCCTAAATTGGAGGGCTTTTTATAAGAGAGAATGATGTACTTAAATAGCTTTCATATCGTGCAATACGGCATTCATGCCACGTACAGCTTCTGCACTTTTGTTAAAGGCGGCTTGTTCTTCATCATTCAATTTATAATCGATTATTTTTTCCCATCCATTTTTACCAATAACTACCGGCACACCTAGACAAATATCTTTTTGGCCGTATTCGCCATCAAGGGCTACACAGCAAGGGAATACTTTTTTCTCATCACGTACAATGCTTTCTACCAAAGCCGCACCTGCCGCACCCGGAGCATACCAAGCAGAAGTACCCAATAAGCCGGTTAGCGTAGCACCACCAACCATGGTATCGGAAGCTACTTTTTTCAAGGTTTCGGCATCTAATAAGTTAGAAACAGCAAATCCGTTTAATTGAGCCAAACGAGTTAATGGAATCATAGTGGTATCGCCGTGGCCACCCACTACTACGCCATGTAAATCGGCAGAAGAGCAATTCAGCGCTTGGCTTAAATAATATTTAAAACGGGCGCTATCTAAAATACCGCCCATTCCTATAATTCTGTTTTTCGGAATTCCGCAAGATTTTAAGGCCAAATACGTCATGGTATCCATTGGGTTAGAAATAACCACAATAATGGCGTTCGGAGAAAACTTTAAAATGTTTTCTACTACACCTTTGACAATGTTGGCATTGGTGCCAATCAATTCTTCACGAGTCATACCCGGTTTGCGTGGCAAGCCCGAGGTAATTACTACTACATCCGAATTGGCGGTTTTACTGTAGTCGTTGGTGCTGCCACTAATTTTGGTATCAAATCCCAAAAGCGTAGCTGTTTGCATCATATCCATGGCCTTGCCTTCTGCAAAACCTTCTTTAATGTCTAAAAGCACCAATTCTTGTGCTAATTCTTTTCTGGCAATATTATCGGCACAAGTGGCACCTACGGCTCCCGCACCAACTACGGTAATTTTCATATTCGTATATTTTTGGATGTTTATATCAGTGACCAAATCTAGCAAAAAGAGCTGAAAATTTAAAGTCATTACGGTTGAACATCACTATATTTTTAATGCTTGTTTTTTGTTTTCTGAGGTGAAATCTGCATCTTGTAGCTATGAATCCTTTAAAATCATCCTTAAAAATTACGGTTTTCACATTCGTTTTGTTGTGTATGGCTAGCTTAAGCGCTACGGCTCAAAAAACAGCTATTCAGTTACTTTTTCCGGGTGGAAAAACCAAAGCCTTTGTTTTTAGTAGCGATGATGGCCCCCTACAAGATAGACGCTTGGTAGCCTTGCTCAATAAATACCAGTTAAAAGGAACTTTCCATTTAAATTCAAATAAATTAAACAGTCCGAATTACCTTCTAAAAGAAGAGATTAAGAACCTTTTTAAGGGCCACGAAGTTTCGGTACACTCTATGAACCATCCCGGTTTATCGGGATTGCCACCAGCAGAAATACGTTCAGAAATTTTTGGCGATAAATTGGCTCTGGAAAAAATAGCTGAACGGAGTGTTCGCGGAATGGCCTATCCATTTGGAAATTATAACGACGAAGTGGTAGAAATAGCTAAAACCTCGGGAATGGAATATGCCCGAATAGTGGATGAATCTCGTAATTTCAGTTTACCTACCGATTTTTTACGTTGGAAACCTAGCGTACACCAATTTGGGAAAGCCTATTACGAAGCAAAAAATCTAGAAAACGATAAGAAAGAATTGGCTGCTTTTAATAAATTAACCACCGACTTTTTGGATAGCGATACCTTGGCTTTATACACCGTTTGGGGCCATAGTTGGGAGCTAGGCGATAGTGACGCCAAGTGGAACGACCTTGAAAACTGCTTTAAACAAATTGCCGAAAGCAAAGCCGTTTGTGCCTTAACCATGATAGAAGTTGTCGAATATTTGCAAGCTTTCAAGCTGCTACAATTTTCTGAAACTAAGCATTCCGTATTCAATCCGAACATTGTTACGGTGTTTGTTTCTGTTGCCGGTAAAACCTATAAAATACGTCCAAAAAGTAGTTTAAAACTCCCTAAATAGGCTTTCAATTTTCCCTATTTCTTGTATATTTGCCCATGCAGGAAAAAATTCTCATTCTCGATTTCGGTTCACAGTATACCCAACTCATTGCCCGTCGTGTTCGGGAACTCAATGTGTACTGCGAAATTCATCCCTTTAACCATATTCCAAGCCTCGACGCTACTTTTAAAGGCATTATTTTGTCGGGTAGCCCGTACTCGGTGCGCCAAGAAGATGCGCCACAGGTAGATTTTAAGCAATGGGATGGTATTTATCCGATTTTGGGTGTATGCTATGGTGCCCAATATATGGCCCAGCAAAGTGGGGGCGAAGTGTTAGCTTCTTCTACCAGAGAATACGGACGGGTGCATTTAGATTTTGTGAACGAGGATAATCCGCTACTTAAAAATATTCCGTTAAATTCTCAGGTATGGATGTCGCATAGCGATACCATTGCTACCATTCCTGCCGATTTTGATATCATTGCCAGTACCGATACGGTAAAGGCCGCGGCCTTTCAGGTAAAAAATAAACAGCTGTGGGGCATTCAGTTCCACCCCGAGGTTACACACAGTACCGATGGCAAGCAATTGCTCCAAAACTTTTTGGTTGATATTTGCGGCTGTTCCCAAAATTGGACAGCCGATTCCTTTATTGAAACCACCATTGATGCCTTACGCCAAAAGCTAGGCGATGATAAAGTGGTATTAGGCTTATCGGGTGGCGTAGATTCTACCGTGGCAGCCGTACTCTTACACCAAGCCATTGGTAAAAACCTGCATTGCATTTTTGTAGATAATGGTCTATTGCGTAAAGATGAATTTCAACAAGTGTTGGATTCGTACCAGCACATGGGTTTAAATATTAAAGGCGTAGATGCAAAAAACAGATTTTATACCGCATTGGCCGGCATAAAAGACCCAGAGTTAAAACGTAAGGCCATTGGTCGGGTATTTATCGAAGTATTCGACGATGCTGCCCACGAAGTACAAGACGTAAAATGGTTGGGTCAAGGCACCATTTACCCCGATGTAATTGAGTCGGTATCGGTAAAAGGACCTTCGGCTACCATTAAATCGCACCATAACGTGGGTGGTTTGCCTGATTTTATGAAATTGCAGGTGGTTGAACCGCTAAATACCTTGTTTAAAGATGAAGTACGCCGAGTTGGCAAGGCTTTGGGTATTGATGCTGCTCTATTAGGTCGTCATCCTTTCCCTGGTCCGGGTTTGGCCATTCGTATTTTAGAAGACGTAACCCCCGAAAAAGTAGCCATTTTGCAAGAAGCTGATGCTATTTATATCCATCATTTAAAAGCTGCTGGTTGGTACGATAAGGTGTGGCAAGCGGGCGCCATTTTCTTGCCCGTACAATCGGTAGGGGTAATGGGCGATGAGCGTACCTAGGAACATGTCATTTGTTTGCGGGCAGTAGGCTCGGTAGATGGTATGACGGCCGATTGGAGTCATATTCCTTATGAGTTATTGGCTAAAATTTCTAAC
>JAIPAN010000109.1 GCA_021740025.1 Sphingobacteriaceae bacterium | reverse complement strand
GGCCATGGAAAGTATCATAACCGCTACACCAAGCGCAATAGCCAATACCGACATCCGCACGATTAGCTTCGAAAAGGTTCGTTTAGATTTTAGGATAAGACGCTGGGCTAAATAAAAGCTAAAATTCAAGGAAATACTATTTTTTGTACCTTAGCAAAGGTGCAAATTTTTCTGATAAGACCTTTACAGACAAAATGATAAAACAACTTGCCATAGCTTTTTTACTCCTACAAAACACTTATTTTGCCGCAGAAGCGCAAGTAGCCAGCATAAGCCCGGGGGCCAACCAAACAGCAGCGTATTTCCCAGTATTAAAAAACAAAAAAATTGGCTTAGTGGTAAACATTACCTCTACCATTGGGCAAAAACTGAGTATCGACAGCCTGGTGGCTGCCGGTTTTTCGCCAAGTAAAATTTTTGCGCCCGAACACGGATTTAGAGGAGAAAGTAGCAATGGGGCAAGCATTGCCAACAATATCGACGAAAAAACAGGAATACCTGTTATCTCCTTATACGGCAAACATCTAAAACCTAGTACCGACGATTTAAAGGGTTTAGACGTAGTTGTTTTCGATATTCAGGATGTAGGCGCACGTTTTTACACCTACATTTCTACGCTCCACTACGTGATGGAGGCATGTGCCGAAAACAATATTCCCCTTTTAGTATTAGACCGACCCAATCCAAATGGCTTTTATGTAGATGGCCCTGTACTCGAACCAGCCTTTAAATCTTTTATAGGCATGCACCCGGTACCCATTGTGTATGGCATGACTATTGGCGAATACGCACAAATGATTAATGGCGAGAAATGGTTGAAAGATGGTATTCAGTGCAATTTAAACGTAATTCCGGTAGCAAACTATGCTCATGTAGATCGCTACACCTTACCCATTAAACCATCGCCCAACCTGAATACACAACAAGCCATTTTACTGTATCCTAGCTTATGTTTGTTCGAAGGAACCATCATTAGCCAAGGTAGAGGCACGTATACTCCGTTTCAAATATTGGGCGCTCCTGCTTTGGTAGGTAAATTTTCGTATGCCTTTACCCCGCAATCTATTCCAGGCATGAGCGAAAAACCCATTCACCTAGGCCAAAATTGCTATGGAGTAGATTTAAGCACCCAGCAAATTGGTGAACAGCTTAATTTAGATTGCTTACTTACTTTTTACAAGGCCTATCCAAATAAAAAAGCATTTTTTGACACTAAAAACTATCCGCAAATGGGTAATTTTGACAAATTAGCTGGCACGGCTAGTTTAAAACAACAAATTATACACGGCAAAAGTGCACGGGCCATTCGCAAAAGTTGGGAACCCGCACTAAGCCGTTTTAAATTGATTCGAAAAAAATATTTGATATACCCCTGATGAGTAGCTGGAGAATTGTTTTTATTGGTACGCCCGATTTTGCTGTAGAATCGCTAAGGGGATTGCTGCAAGCAGGCCACAACGTAGTAGGTGTAGTTACCGCACCCGATAAACCTGCCGGAAGGGGTCAAAAACTGAGCGAATCGGCAGTAAAACAATATGCCCAAGAGCAAGGTTTGCCCATATTGCAACCATTAAAATTAAAAGATCCCGAATTTATTGCCCAATTAAGCGCACTAAAACCCGATTTACAAGTGATAGTTGCTTTCCGTATGCTACCCGAAACGGTATGGAACCTGCCTCCGCAAGGAACGTTAAATGTACACGGTTCTTTACTCCCTAATTACAGGGGGGCAGCCCCTATTAATTGGGCCATTTTAAATGGAGAAAAAGAGACTGGCGTAAGCACCTTTAAGCTACAACATGAAATAGATACGGGCGATATTCTCTTGCAAGAAAAAATGTCCATTGGCCCGAACGAAACGGCCGGCGAACTACACGATCGCATGAAAGTAGTAGGTGCCCAACTCTTGGTTAAAACACTCCAAGAATTAGCCAATGGCACGCTTAGCGCTAGCCCACAACAGCTAAATGCCAATACCAAACACGCACCAAAATTATTTAAAACCGATTGCGAAATAGATTGGTATAATACTTCGGAACAGATTCACAACCAGATTCGAGGACTAAGCCCATACCCTACTGCCTATACGGTTTTGGGTGATAAAACGCTTAAAATATTTAGTGCAGAGATAGAACTGGGCAAGCCCGAAATTCCTGCCGGAACTTTCAGCACCGACCACAAAAGCTACCTAAAATTTGCTGCAACAGACGGGTATCTATCGTTGAAAGAAGTGCAGTTGGAAGGGAAGAAAAAAATGGGAATAGACGAATTTCTTAGGGGTATTCGCTTATAATTTAGCCAACTCTTCGCTTAAAAATTTAGAAACGCTGTTGAAATAACGCTTGTTATCGTAACCTAATACCCACTGAATACCTTTGCTGGCATTGGTTAAAAACACCTCATCTGCTTGCGCTAAAATAGCCGGATTGAGTTGTGCTTCCACCATTTCGAAGCCATGTTTTTTTGCCAATCCAATTACTACTTGGCGCATTACCCCTGCTATACAGCCTTCTTGCAAAGAAGGCGTATATATTTTTTTATCGTACACTACAAAAACATTACTGCTATTGGCTTCACACAAAAATCCTGCTTGATTGAGAATAAATACCTCATCTAAGCGGTGTTGGCTCTTATAAATACCTGCCAACACATATACCAAGGCATTGCCCGATTTAATAGCAGATAATACTCCCGTTGGCTTTGTTACTTCCGAAAACACTTCCAGCAACAAACCTTTCGCATTCAGTTCATAGTTTGGCGTATCGCTATTTGCTACTTCTAAAACCCAACCCATTTGGTTGGTTTCTGGAGCATACAAACCTTGGCCATCTCGGTATGCGGTTAATCGAGCACGAACATTCGGACCCAGCTTATTTCTTCGAGCCAAATCTTGTACTTTATCTTGTAAAAAAGCAGCGTCAACTTGCGTAAAACCCTCCATTTTAAGTATTTTCATACCCCTTCGTACCCTATCGGCATGCAACTCTGCAAACTTCAGTACACCATTTACCATACGCATTGATTCAAACAAACTATCTCCATATCGCCATGCACGATGTGTAGCCGCAAATATGGGATGTGTGCTTGGCACCAACTCATTATTTAGATAGATAAACTGCGTACTCATGCTAGTTAATTATACAGTTTGATTATAGTGAGTATAATGCCTCCACTTCGCTAAAACCGCAATAAAGTCTGCAGGCAATTCCGTTTCAAAATGAATAAACTCTTTGGTACCCGGATGAATAAAACCCAAGCTTTTGGCGTGTAATGACTGCCGAGGAATAATCTCGAAACAGTTTTGCACAAACTGCTTGTATTTTGCATTCACCGTACCCTTTAAAATTCGATCGCCCCCATAGCTTGAATCGCTAAACAGTGGGTGACCAGTGTGTTGCATATGTGCCCTAATTTGATGCGTACGTCCTGTTTCTAATTGGCACTCTATAAGCGTAACGTAACCAAAACGCTCCAATACCTTATAATGTGTTACCGACCATTTGCCCTTTGTTTCATCGGCATAAATATCCATCACCCTTCTGTCTTTTATACTGCGGCCAATGTACCCGGTAACGGTACCATCTTCTGCAATATCGCCCCAAACCAAGGCAATGTATTTTCGGGTAATACTATGATCAAAAAACTGACGAGCCAACTGAGTTAAAGAGGCCTCATTTTTACTAATAAGCAATAATCCTGAAGTATCTTTATCTATACGGTGTACCAAGCCCGGCCTACCCTCATTACCGGGCAATTGCGGCAATTGCTGAATATGAAAAGCCAAGGCATTAACTAAGGTTCCGGTATAATTGTTAAAGCCTGGATGTACCACCATGCCAGCTGCTTTGTTTACTAAAATTACATCGTCGTCTTCGTATACAATATCTAATGGAATATCTTCCGGGTACACCTCTGTATCTCGAGGCGGATGTGGCAAAACCACCGAAATAACATCGAATGGCTTTACTTTATAGCTTGATTTAATTGCCTTATCGTTTACCAGAACGTTACCCGCTTCAATGGCATTTTGTATGCGGTTTCTAGTGGCATTTTCGATGCGATGCATCAAGAATTTGTCAATACGCAACAAAGATTGGCCTTTATCTACCACCAATCGGAGGTGTTCGTACAAATCTTGTTCGTCTTGTTCTACTGCATCAAGCAAATCATCCATGTCCAAAAATAAGGCTATTTCTGATTGGGAACGAAAAAGATTGGCATAATAGTTGTATAAACAAATTTATGAAGGGCAGAAAGAATAATTTTAAATGAATTACGTTATAGCCCAAAAATTGTAAATTTAAATACACACCAAACCCATTCAATTATGAAAACAACCCTATTTTCTAAAAAAGGCATTGTATTAACGATGTTATTTTCAGCGCTTTGCGTACAAGGTTTTGCACAGTCTGACATTGAAGGATTATTTAAATCGAGCCAATCTGATGCTCAGAAACTCATTCAAGCATACATGAATCCTTTCTTTAAAGGAATGGGTACCGGCCTCAATTCGGGTTGGAACAATACTGCGGCAAGTAAAAAACTCGGTCGTTTTGAATTACGCTTTGGCCTAACAGGAGCAATGATTCCGGAAAAGGATAAAACATTTGACGTTAGCAAATTGGGCTTATCTAGCAATTTAGAACCTACCAATCCGGCACTTGTACTAAGCCCTACTATTGGTGGTACTAAAGCTCCTGGACCCTCTATGAATTTAAAGAGTGGCGGCAATGTGGTAGGAACATTTGTAATGCCCCAAGGTGCCAAACTACCTTTTGTGCCGGCACCGCAATTACAAGCTAGCATTGGACTTATTAAAGGGCTAGAACTTACCTTACGTACGATGCCAACCATTAAACTTGGAGACAAAGCAGGTTCGGTTGGTATGACTGGAGCTGGATTAAAAATGAACATTTTACGTATGTTGGCTGGCAAAAAAACAGATAAAGTACTACCATTTGATATAGCTGCTGCAATTGGGTATACCAAACTTAGTTACAATCTACCC
>JAIPAN010000108.1 GCA_021740025.1 Sphingobacteriaceae bacterium | reverse complement strand
GGCCTAAAATAAACGGAAGGGCAAAAAAACGGTTGTAAGCAACCTGTGTTTTTGCTCCTTGCGAAAGCGCATCTTGGCCGCCAATGTGTAAATTATCTATGGCTTTAATGCCGGTTATCCAATTGCCGTCTAAATAATTTCCATGTCCTTGTTCATCATTTTGTCTGCCCACAAAGTTCCAAGCAAAATAACGCATGTACATAAAGCCGGTCTGATAACTAAATAAAAATCCCAAATTATCCGAAAAACTAGGAGAACTGCTTTCACCTAACCGCATCCATTCTTTGTAAAAGCCAACATGGCTGGGATCTTCACTATACATTCTAGGTAGGAGTGTATTTCGGTCATAAATATATTGGTCTTTAGTGCCTGCTAATTCATAAATTTTGGCGCCCTTTCTATATATATTCTCTCCCTTTTTTACATCTATTGGTTTAGAATCGAAATAGTGGCCGTATGCTAAAGGTCGATCGCCATATTGCTCTCGGTTCAAGTAGCTCAACATGGCAAATACATGGTCTGGATCCGAATTGTTTAAACTTGGGTTTGCTTGTGCTCTAATAATTAACATGGCAAAAGAGCTATACCCCAGTAAGATGAATGTAAAGCATAACAAGCCTAAGTTAAGCACCGTTTTATTTTTACGGATGCTATATTGAATGCCATATACAATAGCCACAATGAGTAAGAGTGCAAATACAAGCACGCCACTACCAAAGCCTAAGCCTAAAGAATTTACGAAGAATAAATCGAAATTAGCGGCTAGCTTAATGAGGTATTGAATGACCCCGTATTGAATGACTCCTAAAATCAGAATACCCGTAAATAAAGCCAAAATAGTTCCTTTTGGCGTAGCCACTGTATTCCTTTTAAAGTAATACACCAAAGCAATAGCTGGTATAACTAATAAGTTTAATAAATGTACGCCGATAGAAAGCCCCATTACATAGGCTATAAAAATAATCCAGCGATCTGCCTTAGGTTCATCTGCTTGTGCTTCCCATTTTAAAATGGCCCAAAAAACAATAGCTGTACACAAGGATGACATGGCATACACCTCAGATTCTACCGCAGAAAACCAAAAAGAATCTGAAAAGGTATAGGCAAGCGCACCCACCAATCCACTTCCAATAATGCTAATTAATTGGCCTTTGCTCAATTCTTCATTTGGTTTTGCCACCACTTTTTTTGCAAGTGCTGTAATAGTCCAAAACAAAAATAATATGGTTAAACCACTACAAAGTGCAGAGCCTACATTCATGAAATAAGCTATCTTGGCAGTGTTTCCAAAAGCCAACAAGGAGAACATTTTCTGAACCATTAAAAATAGTGGAGCTCCCGGTTGGTGTACAACTTGCAATTTGAAGGCAGCGGCAATAAATTCGCCACAATCCCAAAAGCTAGTAGAGGGTTCTAAGGTTAAAATATAGGTGATAGATGCGATTAAAAATGTAATCCATCCAGTCAAATTATTAATTTTTGAATAGTTCATACTTAAGTTTCCTTTAGATTGCCGAAATTAAGGAATTGGTTTTAAATATGGGCAATTAACAAATGCTATTAACAGAATTTAACTGCCAATATTTTCTTGGGGTAAAATTCAAATTCATTTGCAGATTAGTATTTATCCCTCTATATTTGCAAACCATTTGCAGGCATTAGCTTGGTTTTTGGAGATTGTCCTATAGTATAAAGGTAGTACAACTGGTTTTGGTCCAGTCTGTCTAGGTTCGAATCCTGGTAGGACAACACTATAAACTTCGGATTGTGGGTTCTGCGCAATCCGATTTTTTTTAACATGTAAACAAAAGGTTATGCCCTTACAATTTAATCCTGTAAAGCTTTTTGCTGGCTCCGGAACAACGGTTTTGGCTCAGCATATAGCCGCATCTTATGGTAAACCTTTGGGCGATGTAACACTTTCTCGTTTCAGCGACGGCGAATTCCAGCCACACTTCAACGAATCGGTAAGAGGTTGTGACATCTTCTTAATACAAAGCACCACGCCACCAACCGAGAATTTGATGGAATTGTTACTTATGATTGATGCTGCCAAAAGAGCTTCGGCCCACTACATTACCGTGGTGGTTCCATATTTTGGTTTTGCACGTCAAGATCGTAAAGATAAACCCAGAGTAGCCATAGGCGCAAAATTAATTGCGAATTTACTTACCGCGGCCGGCGCACATCGTATAATGACTATGGATTTGCATGCGGCCCAAATACAAGGTTTTTTTGATATCCCAGTTGATCATTTAGACGCTTCTGTAATCTTTGTACCTTATATCAAGAAACTCAAATTACCTAATTTAACAATCGCATCTCCAGACATGGGAGGCTCTTACCGTGCTCGTAGCTTTGCCAAATATTTCAATGCTGAAGTAGTAATTTGCGATAAACAACGTAAAAGAGCTAATGAAATAGAATCCATGTCAGTTATAGGAGAGGTATCAGGAAAAGATATTGTGCTCATTGACGATATATGCGATACCGCTGGTACTTTAGCTAAAGCTGCTTCTTTGATTATGGAAAAAGGTGCAAATAGTGTGCGTGCAGTGTGTAGTCATGCCGTATTATCGGGCAAGGCTTACGAAACTATAGAAAACTCTGCCTTGGCTGAATTAATAGTTACCGATACCATTCCTCTTAAGCAGGAAAGTAGCAAAATTAAGGTCTTATCCACCGCCGATTTGTTTGCCAAAGCCATTGCCAATGTAAACGAACACGGGTCTATTTCGGGTCTTTTTAAAGTAGAATAACAATAACGTTAGAAATATAAATTAAAAACAAGTAAAAATGAAATCATTTGCTATTAGCGGTTCTCGTAGAGAGAACGTAGGGAAAAGAGACGCTAAAGAATTGCGTTACGAAGGCAAAGTGCCTGCAGTTCTTTATGGTGGAGACAACCAAATCCACTTTGCCGTGTCCGCAGCTGATTTGAAAGGTTTGGTGTACACACCAGACGTTCATTTCGTTGACATTGATGTAGAAGGTACCAAAGCGCAAGCGGTATTGCAAGACATCCAATTCCACCCATTAACCGAACAAATTTTGCACGTTGACTTTTTAAGAGTAAACGATAGCAAACCATTTGTAATGGAAATTCCGGTAAAATTGACAGGCACTTCTCCAGGTGTTAAAATGGGGGGTAAATTAATCCAAAAACTACGTAAATTACGTGTTAAAGCATTCCCTAAAGATATGCCACAATACGTTGAAGTAGGTATGGAAGTATTAGAATTAGGTAAATCTGTTCGTGTTGGCGATTTAAGCTTCGATAAATTCCAAGTAACCAATAACGCCGATGATACCATCGTTTCTGTAGTAATGTCTCGTGCATTGAAACAAGCAGAACAAGAAGCAGGTAAATAATTAGTTAAAAACTGAAGAAAAAAGCGCCTCCGAAACGGGGCGCTTTTTTTATGCCCGCTAAATGAACCCTTTTTTTATATTTGTTAACCATGAAATACCTCATAGTTGGATTAGGAAACATAGGCCCTGAATATGCCGACACCCGGCATAACATTGGCTTTATGGTGTTAGATGAGCTAGCCAAAAAAGCAGGTGCCAGCTTTACCACCATGCGCTTGGCAGGCTATACCGAGGTTTCTTTTAAAGGCAAAAAACTTTGCCTTATAAAACCAACCACCTTTATGAACCTAAGTGGAAAAGCGCTTAACTATTGGATGCAAGAATTGGTCATTCCGGCCGAGCGGGTACTTATTGTGGTAGACGATTTAGCCCTTCCTTTTGGAACGGTGCGTTTAAAACCCAAAGGCAGCAATGCTGGTCACAACGGCTTAAAAAGCATTGAGGCAGTATTGGGCCATTCCAATTATCCACGCATTCGTTTTGGTATTGGCGATAATTTCCCGAAAGGCCGCCAAGTAGATTATGTATTAAGCGGTTTTGATACCGATGAACAGCCCGAACTGCCCGCTTTAATTGACCGAAGCATACAAATGATTGAAAGTTTTGTAGCCATTGGTCCCGAATTAACCATGACTAATTTTAATAAATAAGATGATTACCCTGTACGGCATACCCAATTGCAATACCGTTAAAAAAGCCCTCGATTGGCTTAAGGCAAATAAGATAGCTTATACCTTTCACGATTTTAAGAAAAAAGGCATCACCCTAGAAAAATTAGAAGCATGGGTGGCCCAAGTAGGCTGGGAAGCCTTGGTAAATAAACGAGGCACTACTTGGAAACAGCTACCCTTAGAAGTTCAACAAGGCATTCAAAATAAAGAAACAGCATTTGAGTTAATACTGCAGAAAACAAGTGTAACAAAACGCCCCGTTTTAGAATCTAACCGAGGTATTTTATTAGGCTTTGATGAAGAAGCCTATGCCGCATATTTTGCTAAAAAGTAACAATTGTAATCGATTCACGTATTTAATAATCATTTTTACTAATTTTCAACCCTAAAAATCAATTTCATAATGAACAAAATCAAACACGTAATTGGTGTATCGTTGGCTTTGTTGCTAGGATTTACCTCCTTCGCACAACAAAGCCCAAGCGCAAGCACCGCAGCACCTGTATCTAAATATAGCTATCAGGATGCTTTTGCTCCTATTTTTTATACCAGAACTGGTAACGAATACCGTTCGGCAAGTGGGCAGCCTGGTCCAAAATATTGGCAAAACCGTGCCGATTATCAATTAACCGCAAAGTTAAATGATCAAAACAACGAAATTTCGGGTTCGGCAACCGTAACGTATACCAACAATAGCCCCGATGCATTGGGCTTTGTTTGGATGCAACTCGACCAAAATTTATTCAAAGCAGATTCTCGTGGAAATGCAGTAATCCCTATGAGTGGAAGCCGCAATGGAGCTGGTAAACAAAAATTTGATGGCGGGTACACCATCAAATCGGTATCGGTTTTAAGTACCCTTCAAGGTAAAACCACCCAAACCGAAGTAAAATACCAAATTACCGATACCCGTATGCAAGTATTCTTGCCTAAATCGCTACAAGCTGCGGGCGGACAGGTAAAATTAAAGGTTGAGTATAG
>JAIPAN010000006.1 GCA_021740025.1 Sphingobacteriaceae bacterium | reverse complement strand
CCCGAGGCTAGTAGCGATTTTGTGCGCCAGCATGCACAAGAGTTGGACGAATCGGTGCGCAAGCAACACATCGATTTATATGTAAACCAATACAGTATTGATTTGGGTGATTTAGGTAAAAAAGCCATTCGGGTGCTTTTTGAAAAAGGCCAGGCGGCAGGGTTGATTGCTACCTACGCAGAGCAGCTGTTTCTTACCTAAAGCGCTTCTTTTAGTTGATCGAGCGTTTTTACACTCAAGCGTGAAGAAATAGCCGATGCAATTGCTGAAATTCCTAAAACTGTAAGGGTAACCAACACAAAATCGCTAATTTTTAAACCAATAGGGTACGCCTCTATGAGCGGATTGGGCCCTTCGTCCATTTTTACAAAACCTGTTTTTTGTTGAATGAGGCAGAAGGCTAGGGCTATCGCTAGCCCGATTACGCAGCCAATTCCCGAAATCATCATTCCTTCTAAAAAGAAAATACGCCGAATGAGCGATTTGCTAGCTCCCATACTGCTCAGAATAGCAATATCTTTTCGTTTATCAATAACCAACATGGTTAAAGAACCAATGATATTGAAAATGGCAATAATGAGCACAAACGTTAAGATGAGAAAAATGGCCCATTTCTCTGAATTGAGAATTTTGTACAAAAGTTCATTTTGCTGCATGCGGTTTTTTACCACAAAGTTGTTCCCTAATTTTTTAGTTAACTCTTCCTGAAAATCATCGGCATCTACATCGGGTTTCACCCTAATCTCCAGACTGCTGCAGGTAGCAGGTTCGCCCAATAAATCTCGTGCTAGAGAAATGGGAACTAAAACCATATCGTTTACTTCTTGTTGTATGCGCAATACGCCCACCGGAAAAACAGAACGTACCGCAAACTCATCGACAGGGTTGAGGCTATTGCTTACCCCTTTTCTTGGGGCGTAAATGTCAAGCGTTTGGAATGGATCGCCAATATTTACCGAGAGGTACGATTGCACCGAAGCACCAATTACCGCCGTTGGCTCTCCGTTTTTTTCTAAGTCGAAATCACCGTTTAGTAATATGCTATCTACTGCTTTTCCTTTTGTAAAATTTGCACTTACGCCTTTTACTTTGCCAATAAATTGGGTATTCCCGTAACGTATGAGTGCTTTTTCTTGCAGCACTTCGGTATAATTAAGTACCCGTTTGTCGTTGGCTAGTTCTTGTATTCCGGCATTGTTTGGGTTAAAGTGTTTGGCATGTGCGGGTGTTATTTCTAAATCGGGACCCAAGTTGTTGTACATGGATAAAATCAATCCTTCAAAGCCATTAAATACCGACAAAATGATAATAAGAGCCGCACTTCCCACCAATACGCCCAGCATAGAAATGCCCGAAATGATGTGAATGGCGTTTACCGATTTCTTCGAAAAAAGGTACCTCTTGGCAATATAGCGTGCAGTATTCAAAATTTATAGTAAAAATGGATTGTGCGCTTTTTCGAAACCTATTTGGGTGCTTGGCCCGTGTCCCGGGTATACCACACAATCGGCTGGTAAGTTAAACAGTTTGTGTTTAATATTATCTAGTAATTGTTGATGGTTGCCTCCCGGCAAATCGGTACGGCCAATGCCTTGATAAAATAATACATCGCCCCCAATGAGAAAATTATCGGCTGGGCTGTGAAAACACAGGTGACCTGGAGAGTGGCCCGGGGCAAAAATTAACTCCAGTGTACTTTGGCCAAAGGCTATGTTTCCAGTTTCAGGCAAAAAAGTTTTGGGTAGTGGCGAAAGCTCATAACGTATGCCCATTTGGGGAGCATAGCCCGGAATAGCATGGAGCAGTTCTAATTCGAGGCTGTGAAACTCGGGCAACAATCCATACATGCTATGCACAAAGGCATTGCCCAAAACATGGTCAATATGGCAATGGGTGTTTAGTAGTTTTACCGGCTTTAATTGGCTACTTTCAATAAAGCGGCTAAGTTCGTTCTGCTCTTGCGATGTATAGGCTCCGGGATCTATAATGATGCACTCTTTGCTTTCATCGAACAATATGTAAGCATTTTCTTGATAGGGATTAGCCGTAAAGGATTGAACAGAAATCATACCCCAAAGGTAAACAACCCTTGCTTAAATTTAGATGGGTATCTTTGTATGAATGAGTGTGCAACAAACAGTAGTTTTTTTTGATGACGCTTGCCCCATGTGTGTGGGTGTAAGTGGTTGGCTTAGCCGCATTGATGGCAAAAGTCAGTTTAAGTTGGTGCCCTATCAAAATGCCGAAATTTTGGCTCAATACCCTCAATTAAGCGCCGAGGCTTGCGAAAAAGAGCTTCATTTGGTAACGGCCCAGGGGAAAGTTTTGAGTGGTGCCGATGCCGTGTTAGAAATTTGGAAGCAATGTGGGCATTGGACTTCTTTTTTGGCCAACCTATTTTTATTAGCTCCTTTTATTTGGTTAGCCCGACCACTATATAAATTTATTGCCCGCAACCGCAGGTTTTTTAGCTAGCTAAATAGCGCTCTTGCAGTACTCTTTGGTGGTGATTGATGTGCCCAACAAGGATGAATAGCAAGGCTCTAACGGATACAGCATTCTTATTTGCTTGGCCCATTCTACTCCATTCTTGTTCTGTAAACTGATTAAATAAAAACAGATTACTCGTTCTAATGGCTAGAAATTCTTTGGCTAGGCTTTCTAAACTTCTATCTGAATAGTTCGAGTGTTTTACATAGTCATTTTCTTCAAAACCGGCCAGCTCGTTTTGGTCGTTTCTGGCAAAGCGCAAAGCTCGGTAAGCCATAATGCGTTCGGTGTCTAGCAAGTGCCCAATTACTTCTTTTACCGTCCATTTTTCGGCTGCATAGGCGTAGTTTTCTTTCTCTTTAGGAATTTGAGAAATAAAGGTCGAAAATGTAATTTCTTGTTGCCTAAATTCCGCCCATACATCTGCCGAAACGCTAGCAATATAGGGTTGATAATAGGCTGGGTATTCGTTAGGTTGTAGTGGGTTCATAGTTGGCATTGCTTTTTAAAATGATGCGAAAAGTGGTTCCTCTTCCTAGTTCAGAATCTTTCACAAAAATTTGTCCGCTGTGGTAATTTTGGATAATTCGTCGAGTGAGCGATAAACCCAAGCCCCAACCCCGTTTTCGGGTAGTATATCCGGGTTGAAAAATAGTTTCAAATTTGTTTTTCGAAATACCTTTTCCGCTATCGCTAATGTCTATAATTACCTGTTCTTTTACCAAATTATCGAGTATGTGTACATCGATGCTTCCTCCACCATAGAGTGCGTTTACTGCATTTTTTAATAAATTTTCGAGTACCCAATCAAATAGTGGGATATTGAGCAAGGCTTGTGCTTGTTTATCTCCGTGTACCTGAAAACTAATTTTATCACTACTTCTAAATTTAAAGTAGTTTACAAAATCGGACACAACGGTATACACCACCTGGTTTTCTAGTACAGGTTTTGAGCCTATTTTAGAAAAACGATCGGCTACAATTTCTAGCCTTTTCATATCGTTTTCCATCTCTAATAATAGGCGTTTCTCATCGCTAGGGATTTTGGTTTTTAGCAATTCTACCCAAGCCATTAAGGAAGAAATGGGGGTACCCAACTGGTGAGCGGTTTCTTTGGCCATACCTAGCCACACCAAATTTTGCTCCGATTTTCTGGCTGAATTAAACACAAAATAAGCGATGAGTAAAAATAGCGCAATGAGCGTTAGTTGAATATAGGGGAATATGCGTAAGCGGGTGAGCAAAACAGAATCTTTGTAATACACCAATTGTTCGTCGTTTACTCCAAAAGAGGTTACCCGTATATGGATGGGTTCGTGCTGGGCTTTCATTTGTTCCAGCTCGGTTTTAAAGTATTCGGGGTCGTATTTTTTTTGTTTTAGTTTATCCGTACTTCGCTCCTGAGCCTCCAGTTTCATATTCGTTTTGGTACTATCTAATCCTTTCCAAAATATAATTTTACCGCTACTATTGGTTACAATGGCGGGTACTTCTAGGCTGTCTCTAATGGAATAAATGAACGTAATAAATTCATCGTTTACATCTACAACTTCTAAAATTTTCTTGTTACTCAATGCCCAAACCTCTGCCCGGGTGCGTTCGGCTACGGAAATATTTTTTACCAAATAATTGGTATACCACAAAGACGCTCCCGCAATAAGCACGGCAAAAGCTAGTAGTAAAAATTTCCAAAATCGTTTTTGAGCGTATGGATTCATTAAAGGTGTTAATTAATAAAGTCTCCTTGCATATCTACCTGCCTAGCAAAGGGTTGCAAATAGGCTTCGAGCAATACCGAGAATTCGTTCCTACTAATTTTTCGATTTTCGTTAAAGTTACCAGCAAGCCCAAGCGTGCTTTTCCAACCCCGTTCAATTTCTACTTTCAATTCCGTACCCCGTGTGGCGGTATAGGTAATTAAACTGATGGCATCTCCAATACTTAATTCTTTTACATCTGCATGATCTGCAAACCAAATTTGGCTGCGACTGTAAAGTTTTTTCATCGAAACTTTAATTTCATCGGCATGAAGGTTGTTGTTTCCCATCCACTGGTAAGGGCCTTCTTGTTGCACTATGCCGCTATTTAATAATCCGGTTAGGGCCACATGCGTTAGCGCCACAAAATTACTATCGGTTTGCTGCATGTCTTTAAAGGGAAGCAACGTGGCTTTATACGTTAGTAATTCTCCTTGAATGAGCCGTACATTGAGGTGTTTTGTTGTTGTTTTAAAAAAGGCACAGTAGGCCGCAGTGGCTCCTGCAGCTTGGCCGGCGTTGAGTTGGGAAAAAGCGGATACAGCACTGGGAATAGAAACGATATTTGCTTGTTTTTCGACTACCAATGCTTGTAAAGGGAGTATGCTATTGGTGCCCAGAATGGCCACACTTGTTTTTGTGAGCGGGTTGTTTACATCAAAGGCTATGGTAGAACTAGCCGAGGGGTTAAGCCCCAGTTGTTTTAGTAGGGCATGGTTTGTATCCCCATCAACAAGTATCAAAGCTTTAATCTTTTGTCCACCTTTTAAGTTCAACTCCCATCCTTTTCCAGATTCTTTTATTTCTTCAATAGCGCTAGCGCTAATGATTTTTAGATTTTTTACGGTATCGGCTAAGGCTTTAATAGATTGTAATAGAGAGTCGGCCTTTAGCTCTTTGTGTTTTTCTAGTTGCGTGTATTTTTTTAGCAATTCAGTGCCCAAACCAGAGGTTATGCTTGCGTTCCCCCAATTGGTAAGTGCTGCTTGATCTATCCAAGAATCGCTAGTACTTATTAAAAGGGTTTGTACACCCGAACGTGCAGATTGTATGCCAGCTGCTAAGGCAGCTGTACTGTTGCCATATACACACACATCGGTGCGGAGCTTTTGAGCAAAGCTAGCATGCACCACGAGGCAAAATAATAGACAGAAGCAATAGATTTTTTTCATGAATTGATTTGTACGTGGTGAATTTAAGCTTTCTTTACCTAAATTTAATCACTCAAGCAATTTTTGACTAGCCATATACACCACACACCTTAGCATGAAAACACCCATTTCTCAACTTTTTGCCGCCCAAAAAGCGAATCAAAGTACGCTAAAAACAAGCAGTGTTGCCCAAAGAAAGCAAACGCTAAAAAAACTAAAGGTACTTGTCCAACAAAACGAAACGGCCATATTTGAGGCACTGAAAAAAGATTTAGGGAAACCCCTTTTTGAGGCTGCAGTAACCGAAGTGTATTTTGTGTATGCCGAAATTGACTTTGCGCTAAAGAATTTGTCTAGTTGGATGAAACCCCAACGGGTGGCTCCTACCTTAACCAGTTTGTTTACTAAAAACAGAATTTTATACGAGCCAAAGGGCCTTTCTTTAATTATTTCTCCTTGGAATTATCCTTTTCAGCTAGCCATTTCACCATTGGTATCTGCCATTGCGGCGGGCAATGCGGTGATCATTAAACCCTCGGAGTTAAGCCCGGCTACGAGCGCTTTATTGTATTCGCTTATCTCTACCAATTTTGCTACAGAAGAAATTGCTTGCATAGAAGGCGATGCAGAAGTAGCAAAAGAACTTTTGTCTTTGCCATTTGATCATATTTTCTTTACCGGAAGTACCGCTATTGGCAAGGTGGTTATGAAAGCCGCCGCCGTTCATTTGGCCTCGGTAACCTTAGAATTGGGTGGAAAATCACCAGCCGTGATTACCGAAAGTGCGGCTCTAGAAAAAGCCGCCGAAAAAATTGTGTGGGGTAAATTCCTCAATGTTGGTCAAACCTGCATAGCCCCCGATTATGTAATGCTGCCCGAGCATTTGCTTGAAAAATTTGTTGACTTGGTTTCCGAAAATATAAATAGGCTTTTTACGCTCAATGGTAAACCCAATGCCGAGGCTTACGGAAGCATTATCAATAGCCGTCATTTCGATCGTCAGAAAAAACTGTTTGATGATGCCATTGCCAAAGGTGCAAAGCTGCGTATTGGTGGGCAGTTTGATGCCGATGCTTTACGCATCAGCCCTACGGTTCTCAGCAATGTATCGCCCGATTCGGGATTAATGCAAGAAGAAATTTTTGGTCCATTGCTGCCTTTAATCACTTATAAAAGCCTAGATGAGGCTATTTCCCGCATAAATGCGCATGGCAAACCACTTGCTTTGTATGTGTTCGGAAATTCGGCTATTGCCAAACAAGTAATTTCCCAAACTTCTGCCGGAGGCACCTTGGTAAACGATGTGTTGGTGCATATTAGCAATCCCAATTTACCTTTTGGTGGGGTGCAGTCGAGTGGTACGGGTAGCTGCCACGGTTTTTATGGCTTTAAGGCCTTTTCTCACGAACGTTCGGTGATGTACCAAAGTGCGCTAGATTTTAATTGGATGGTGTACCCGCCCTACAACATGTCTTTATTAAAACTTTTGAAAAGAATATTTTAATCTGATGAATCAGGATATAGAGCAGCTTAAATACCCCCTGGGTAGGTACCAGCCAAGTGAAGACATAGCCCCGGCACAACTAGCAGCTTGGATAGAAGAACTAGCCACTTTTCCGAGCCGCTTACGTGTGGTTGCTGAAGGTTTAAGTGATGAGCAACTAGATACTCCATACCGCCCGGAGGGTTGGACCCTCCGTCAGGTGATTCACCACTTGGCCGATAGCCACATGAATGCCTATATCCGATTTAAATTGGCCATAACCGAAGAGCATCCTACTATAAAACCGTACAGTGAAAAACTATGGGCCGAATTTTCAGAAGCCAAATTTGGACCCATTGCTAGTTCACTAGATTTGCTAGAAACGCTACACGCCCGTTGGGTATTGTTTTTAAACACCCTAGAACCTGCAGATTTTGAGCGCACGTACTTTAATCCCGAGCAGCAAAAAACATCGGCGTTAAAAAACGTATTGGGTGTGTATGCTTGGCACGGTGCGCATCATTTAGCGCACATTACAGAGACGCAAAAACGCAACGCTTGGTTATAAAACATTAAACAGGTTGTATTCTAACCGAAGTAAAAGTAAATTTTTCTGATTCCTCGTCATACTACTCCACAATTGAACGCGTTGAGAAACATCAATTCTAAAATTACTATGGATGATGAATTGCAGGGCTGGTGCAGCATCTAATATATGTTCGTTTTTACCCAGGTTGTTCTTCCCTAAAAATTCTAGATACACATTTACATTTGTTTGTCTATAGTTTCTATAGCTTTTAGGATACACCAATAAGCCACTTGAAAGCGTATAGCCTAAACTCTCTGATCCAAAATCTGCAGGAAGTAAATTCCCTTTTTTGTTGTTTAGCGCCTTGGTATAGCTTAGCGATCCGGAAAGTGCTAACTTGTGTAACAATTGGGTGAATACAACACCGGCCTGCCAACCCGTGTTGTCTCCATCTAAGCTAATTTCACGAGCATTAATTACCCCATTTACAGCAGCATAACCGGCATATACGGCTCCCCGAAAATGACTATGCGTACTATCTATACTTAAAAAGCGGTATTTGGCATAAAATGCCCCTCCGGTTGCCTTCAAACCACTTTGTTGCATATTGTTTAGAAATATACTCTGATGTATCATCAGATTTTTTGACAGCCCAATCATAGCTTCGGGAATAATTTTGGCCCTATAACCGTTTGTAAATACGGCTTCTTGCGTGAGCCGAATACCCAAGGCGTTTTTAGGCATATTGCTGGCTGGCTCTGTGGCTACATACAGTTCTTGTGTGTAGGCGCTGGTACCGCCAAGAAGCAGCACCAGTGCAATAATAAATGGCTTCATATTAAAGACCTAGGTGGTAATTTCTGGTGTTACCCATTTTTCCGGTTCGGTAGCTTTCTCCACCTTTACTGGCCAATTGTTTATAGGTACCCGCAGAAACAAAATCTTTATCTAAAACAGTAATTTTTGTGGCTCCATCGAGTGTTTTTGCCGCTACGTTTAAAAAGCTAAATTGTGCACCCCCGTAAGTAAAAGAGCTTCCATTGGCTATTTTTAAATTAGCAAAAGTATAGGTAAGCACCAATTTACTTATAGAAAATCCGGCGCCTTTTACTTTTTTAGCTAGCAAATCTGGATTTACTGTTTTATCCTTTTTAAATGTAATTACGAAGTTTGCGCTGTTTAAATCGGGTTGAATATCGGCCACAAAATCGAGTGTTTTTACGGCTTTTTGGGTTGCTAACTGACACATGGAACAAGTTAGTCCGCTTACCTGCATTTCGGCTTTGCTTACTTGTGCTTGGGTGTAAAGGCTATTGAGTAGTAGGGCTAGTAATAGCCCCAAGTATGTTCTTTTTTTCATGATTTTTGATAAAAGGTGAAGATAAATGTGGTGCATAGCCGAGCTATGCTTTTCATACATCAACTAGTTATCAAATTCGAAAAACGCTATACAATACCCTCTTGGAAATACTATTTGGGGGTGGTTTTTGAAGTGTATAGGTGTACTTAGTTGTATTTACTGCTTTCGTGTAGCCCGTATTTACTTCTTGATTGGTAGCTAAATTGAGAATGAATGTAGGCACATACGTGCTTGAATTACCGACGTGCTGATCTTTTACTTTATAAGTTACTGCTTGGTTTTTGCAACATTTGGCAGTTTTTTCAACTTTTTCTGAACAACAAGCACGTATTTCTTTGCCTTGGAATTGCACTTGAGCTAACTTGCTTCCGCAGTAATGAAAGTTTATAGAGAGGCCCACTATGCTTAGCACATAGAAACCTACAAAAACTAAACTGACTGCTTTTTTGCCCATTGCTCAAATATACGAGAAATCGGATTATACTTTTTTCAAAGAATTAACCTGCATTTTTTTGAGCATCGGCCTTCATTTTTTCGTTGGCCACAATCACAATTTCTACACGTCTATTTTTTGCTTTACCTTCTTCGGTACTGTTATCGGCAATGGGTTCACTTTCGCCTTTTCCTCTCGTGTTTATGCGGCTGGCACTTATTCCTTGGTTTATAGTAAAGGTTTTTACAGCTTCTGCCCGGCGTTCCGAAAGGCGGTTGTTGTATTCATCGCTGCCGCTATTATCGGTATGTCCAATAATCGTTACATCGGTATCTGGATTATCTTTTAGCGATTTGGCTAGGTTTTGAATATTGGTTATGGCAGCGGTTTTGAGTTCCGATTTGCTCACATCAAATAGTATTCCCGAATCAAACTTCACAATAATTCCTTCGCCTTCACGAATTACCTCTGCTCCCGGAATAGTTTGTTTCAATTGTTCGGCTTGTCTATCCATACCACGGCCAATAAAGGCACCGGCAGTTCCGCCAACAGCTCCACCAATAAGCGCCCCCACGGCCGTATTGCCAGCTTTTTTACCAATAAGTGCTCCCACGGTACCACCAGCTAATGCACCAATAACGGTACCCTTTGTGGTTTTATTTGTGGTGGAGCAACTTTGTAAATAGGTGAGTGTAAAAATGCATAGTAAACTTAGTGCAAGCACTTTTTTTGTTGCGGTATTTTTCATAAGAATTTTATGTAATGGGTTAAACATCTTAAAGCACCTTGGTGCTTATCTACAAACCTAAAACGCATGATATTTTAAAATAGTGTAAGGCTTTCGGTGTATGATCTACGTCTTGCTTACTCGAATAATACGTATTCGTATATATTTAATAATTCAAACAAATAAAGAAATATTATTAAAGATAAATTAAATAATTATTTAATTTTATATTTTTGTATCGCATCAATGAAATTATTTGCCTTTGATTCCACAGCAACATTTTGAAGGAGATTGGAGATACGTTAATCTGTATGGTTTACTATTGGGCTTGGTTGTTGGCCATAGCATCATTCTATTCAATACACTTTTTACCGGTAACCCGATACAATTACCGGAAGCTGCTTTAGTACTTTGGGTAAGTATTTGTGTGTTGTGTACGCTTGCCAATTCGCTTTCCTTGTCTATTTCTTTGCCTGCTTTTGCCACGTATGTACATCAAAAGCCAATTTTAGCATTTTATGTTTTTAGTGGCACAGGCCTTTTATTGGGTACTATTTTGGGTGTGTTGTCTGCTACTTTATTTTTCCCCATAGCATTTATTGCTGTGCATAAAGTATTGCTCTTTCTTATTTTGTTGGCATCGGTTGCGGTTTGTATGGGTATACAGTTGTATGAGTGGCGGGCAGCCAGAAATCACCAAAAACAAATTAAACAGGAGGTTGAAGTACTAAAACTAGATCGTTTAGCTAAACAAGCTCAGTTAAAAGCCATTCAAACTAAAATTAATCCACACCTCTTGTATAATGCACTTAACTCCATTGCTGGTTTAATTCACTTAGATCGATCCAAAGCCGAGGATATGACTATACGGCTAGCTCAGCTTTATCGCTACGATGTAAATGATGACCAGTGGATTACCATACAAGAAGAGTTACACATTGCTAAAAATTATTTAGAAATAGAACATGTGCGTTTTGGTGATTTATTGAATTATGAATTCACCTGCGATGCCGACTTATTAAAAGTCACTATTCCTAGATTTTTAGTGCAACCCTTAATAGAAAATGCAGTGAAGCATGGTTTGGCCGAGGCAGAAGAACCACATATTTTAATTCGGGTACAAATTAGTAAGCAGGAAGAAAAAATTAGAATAGAGGTGTTTGATACCGGTGGTAAATTCCCATCAAAAATTACTGCTGGCTATGGTTTAAGGAGTATTTATACCCGACTTGGTATCCACTATGGATCTGATTATGCCATTAAAGTAACAAACCAGCCGCAAAAATGCATCAGCTTGCTATTGCCATTTTCACCTTTATCCATTTAATACATACATGATTATACCACGGAAATTTTATAGCAGTGACTGGCGTTTTAAGTATAGCAATGCTCTGCTTACCGGATGCGTAGTTGCGGCTTGTATTATTGGGGTTCAGATAGCTATAAACGAATTTAATTTTTTTGGTGGGTTAGGCGTTGTACTGTTTTGCACTACTCACGGCTTGCTTATGGCGGCAGTTATCTCTTTTTATACCGAACAATTAAATCCGCGAATACCGCAAAGATGGATTAAGGTGCCAGTACTGTTTTTACTAGGCATTAGCGGGACACTTGCCGCTACAGCGTTTTCATTTTATGTATTTTCCTTGTTCTCCCATCAGCAGTATGAAATGGGCATGCTGCTCAATCAAGCAATTACCAATTTTAGCGTGTGCATAATTATTAGCGCTTTGATATTGTTATATGAATCGCAGCGAATTAGCTATATCAACCATTTCCAAAAAAAGGAAATTGAAATTCTTCGGATGAAACAATTAAAGGTAAAGGAGGAATTGGAAACTCTTCAATCGAAAATAAACCCACATTTTTTATACAACTCTCTAAATACCATTGCCGGCTTGGTATACACCGATGCGGTATTGGCTGAAGAGCTTACCCTTAAACTTTCTAAGTTATTTAGATACAGCATCAATTATTCGGAACAACATTTTACTACCCTGGCCGAGGAGTTGGAAATGCTACATGTTTATCTATCTATCGAAAAAATACGCTTAGGGCCCAAGCTTCAGTATGAGTTGCAAGCAGATGAAAACCTATTGCCCGGTTATTTCCCACGTTTTTTATTGCAGCCCTTGGTAGAAAACGCATTGAAACATGGGCTTTCTACACAAGCAGAACCTGGCTATATTAAACTATGCATTCAAAAAGAAACCAACAATACGACCTGTATAGAACTATTTGATAGTGGGCAAGCTTTTCCCCAACAAATTACCGGTGGCAGCGGATTTTTAAATACCAAAGAAAAGCTAGAATTACTTTTTCCTAAAAACTATCAATTTCAATTACTGAATATGCCTAATAAGCACATCAGAATTATATTCCCATTAATTACTACACCTATTTAACCCAAAAATATGCAGTTTGTTTACCCCGGAAATAACAAACCCGTGTTTGGCAAACAAATTGATACTAGTTAACAAGAATACCACCTTAAACCAAATGCATTATGAGTAAGCTTTTAAAAACCATTATTATCGACGATGAGGCCATTGGCCTACAACGTTTAAAAAGACTATTGGGAACGTATCAACTATTTGATGTGGTTGCAGAAGCATCAAATGGAAGAGAAGGTTTAGAGCTAATAGAATCACTAAAGCCCGACGTTATTTTTTTAGATATAGAAATGCCGGTAATGAACGGTTTTGATATGTTGCGCTTGGTGATGCACCACCCCAAGGTAATTTTTACAACAGCATTCGATCAGTATGCCATTAAAGCCTTCGAAGAAAATTCTATTGATTATTTGTTGAAACCTATTGAGAAAGAACGGCTTGATTTAACCGTTAATAAATTACAAAGTGCAACTACAAATACCCCAGACCTTCATGTATTGCAAACGTTAATTGATAGCATTAAACCTAAAGCAGAAATTAAAACCATTACCGTTCACCTGGGCGATAAAATTATGCTCGTGAAGCTAGAAGAAATAGCGTTTATAGAGGCCGAAGAAAAATATGTTTTTTTACACGATATGGATGGAATTAGCCATTTAACCGATTTTACATTAAACCATTTAGAAGAACATTTACCCGATAATTTTGTGCGCATCCACAGAAGTTTTATACTCAATATAGACTCTATTAGAGAAATACGAAAAAGCTTTAACGGGTCGCTGGTATTTTCATTAAAAGATAAAATAGCTACCCGTTTAAACTCTAGCAGATCGTATAGCAGTAACTTAAGAGAGCGCTTTAGTATTTAATACCCGTACTTATCTTTCCACCGAGATTTGAGGTAATCTCTCAGCTTGCTTTCGGCTTGGTTGCTACCCGGATTATACAAGCTGGTACCACTCAGCTGTTCAGGGAAAAATTCTTGCTCGGCAAAGTTTCCTTCGTAGCTATGCACATATTTATATCCTTTCCCATAATCGAGGTTTTTCATGAGGCTGGTAGGCGCATTGCGTAAATGTAAGGGTACCGAAAGATCACCGCTTTGTTTTACTAATTCTTGGGCCCTAGCAATGGCCTCATAACTTGCATTGCTTTTTGCCGAACAGGCCAAATAGGTAACCGTTTGCGATAAAATAATTCTCGATTCGGGCCAACCAATTACATGAACGGAATCAAAACATGTTTTTGCCAATAAAAGCGCATTGGGGTTGGCGTTTCCAATATCTTCTGAAGCTAAAATTAGCAAGCGTCGGGCAATAAATCCGGGCTCTTCTCCACCGGCAATCATTCGGGCTAGCCAATACACTGCGGCATTGGGGTCGCTACCCCGAATAGATTTTATAAAGGCCGATATGATATCGTAATGCTGCTCTCCGGCTTTATCGTACATAGCCATGTGCTGTTGCACTTGTTGCAGCACCACCTCATTGGTAATGGTTATCTCGTCACCAGCTAGCGTTTGCACCACCAATTCCAACACATTTAATAATTTACGGCCATCGCCACCCGATAAACGGAGTAATGCATCCTGCTCGGCAATGTGTATTTTCTTTTTTTGAAGCAATTCATCTTGCGCAATGGCTTGTTGTACCAATGCCACTAATTCATCGTTGCTTAATTGTTGTAAAACATACACCTGGCACCGAGAAAGTAAGGCAGAAATTACTTCGAAAGATGGGTTTTCTGTGGTGGCACCAATTAAGGTAATAATGCCACTTTCTACTGCACCCAATAAAGAGTCTTGTTGCGATTTAGAGAAGCGGTGAATCTCATCAATAAATAAAATGGGCAAGGCTTTATTTTGCTTTTTTAGTTCAATAGCCTCATCAATAATTGCCCGAATATCTTTCACCCCAGAATTTATAGCACTTAAACTAAAAAACGGACGTTTAAGTTGTTGAGAGATAATTAAAGCTAAAGTTGTTTTGCCTACACCAGGAGGCCCCCAAAGTAATAAAGAAGGGATACTCCCCAATTCAATGGCTTTACGTAATACACCGCCACTGCCCACCAAATGTTGTTGGCCAATGTAGGTGTCGAGGCTTTGCGGCCGCATGCGTTCTGCCAAAGGCGGGGTGTTTGCTAACATAGCCTACAATATCCGTAAATTTAAAATGCTGTTAAAATTTAATAGTAAATTACCAAGTAGTACTACCATACAGCCTATGAGAAGCTCAATAAACTCCCATAAATTCATACTAAACTTTGTATTACTAGGTTTTTTGTTGATGCCCTCACGGGCATCCGCTCAAAACAAAGTGGATTCTACTACTACAACGGGTTTAAAATCTTATTTCTTATTACGTGTGGGTTTAGATACCGATCCGGTTGATGTTCAAAATTATTTAAAACGCACCGAGTTTATTCATCAAACCACCCAATTGCAACAAGAATTTAAAGCAAGTGCTACGAACTGGAGTAATGCCCAACAAACCAACCTTAATGCTGCCTTTCATCATGCCTTAGCCGGGAATATAGATGCTAGTATCAGTTTATTTGAAAACCTAGCAACCTGGGATATCGTGAAAAATGTTTCGTCCTTAAGCAGAGGCTTTGCCACGCAACTGAGTAGTTTATATGCGCTAAAGGGCCATTATACCCAAGCAATTGAGTATCAAAAAACCATACTGAGCCATGCAATAAACACCAAAAACTCAGCACTTCAGACACAAACCTATATTCAATTGGGTAGGCTTGCTTCTGAACAGGGAGATGGGGTACTTGCAGAAGCCTATCTGCTAAAAAACGCCTTGCCATTGCTTAGTAAATTAAAAGATAAGGGCCCACTTATTGTATGTTATAGAGAATTGGCCTATGCCTATGAAGTACAGGAATTATTTGCCCAAGCCAGGTGGTTTTACCTGCAATCCTTAACACTGGCAAAACAAAAAAACGATGCCCGCGGAATTATTTTAGCCAGCATGCCTTTAGCCGACTTTAAATGTGCTCTAACCGATTTTAGGCCCGCTATTCAGGACTTTCGTGCGGCCGAGTGGGTAGCCATTCAAGCGCATGAATTACCCCTATTATTGCTATTAAAGTTTAAACTTTTACAAGCCTATAACCTGCTAGGCGATATCGATAAAACGGCTCAATATACTAGCGAATGCGCCCAACTAAAAGATATTTTGCTAAACCCCGGCCTCTAGCTGCCAAGCAATTTTAGTATTTTTAACAAAAAGCTACATATTTTGTCTGTATATTAAGGCCTCCAAACGATTATTCGGGGTAAAATATGACCATCAAAAACATTAAAGAAATGCTCAAAAAAATATTTTTAGGACTATTTATTGCTGCCAGCCTGGCTTGTACCGCCGATCCGAGGGTAAAAATTGAAGTAGCCGGATCTTTTAATTTAAAACCCGATGCACAGCAAGCCGTAGTTACTAAAGAATTAGCCGCTTTACTAGAAAACTACCACTACAAACAAGTAGCCCTCAACGACTCTATATCTACTATTATATTAGATACCTACCTAAAAAGTTTAGATGCCGGCCGAAATTATTTTATTCAGGCCGATGTAGATGATTTTAATCAGTACCGCAGTACGTTTGATGACGATTTAAAGGCCGGAGATTTAAGTGTGCCCTTTTACATATTTAATGTTTTTCAGAAACGCTACAACGAACGCCTTCGGTTTGCGCTTAGTAAAATAAATGAGCCTATTGATTTTACCGCAAATGAGAGCTACCCCTACGATCGTGAGAAATTACCTTGGTTTAGTACCACCGAAGAAGCTAATAAGGTATGGGCGCTTCGTGTAAAATACGATTTATTAAATCTTAAAATGGCTGGTGGCGATGCGGCAAAAAATCTTCAAACACTAAAACAACGCTACGATAACTTGGTTTCTCAGGCTACTAAAACCAATAACCAAGATGTTTATCAGTTGATCATGAATGCCTTCACCGAAACCATAGATCCACATACCAATTACTTTGTGCCTATTCGGGCGCAAGAGTTTAACGAAGATATGGCCCGCACCTACGAAGGTATTGGGGCTAGACTGCAGCTAGACAATGAAGTGGTAAAGGTGAACGAAATTTTTGCTGGTGGTCCGGCATTTAAGGCTAAAACATTGAATGTAAACGACCGCATTGTAGCCGTTGCGCAAGGTAAAGATGGCGAATTTGTGGATGTAATAGGTTGGAGAATAGAGAACACTGTATCTAAAATTAAAGGCCCTAAAGGCACCTTGGTGCGCTTAAAGGTTATTCCGGCTGGTCAAGAGCTGAGCTCTAAACCCATTGTTGTAGAATTGCTTCGTGGTAAAATAATTTTAGAAGATCAATCGGCTAAAAAAAGCATTAAAACAGTGAAATCGGGCACAAAAACCTTAAAAATTGGGGTTATTGAAGTGCCTGCATTTTATGCAGATTTTAAAGCCTATCAGGCCGGCGATCCGAATTACAAATCGACCACAAGAGATGTGAAACTCTTGTTAGATACCCTAAAAGCACAAAAAGTAGATGGCGTAATTATTGATTTACGTTCTAATGGAGGTGGGTCATTATTAGAAGCCATTGAACTAACCGGTTTGTTTATTAAAAGCGGTCCGGTGGTGCAGGTAAAAGACCGCCGTGGGGTAGAAATAAATGAAGATGAAGACCCCACCATTGCCTATGATGGTCCACTAGCCGTTATGGTAGATCGATTTAGCGCTTCTGCTTCAGAAATTTTTGCTGGTGCCATACAAGATTATGGTCGCGGCGTAATTATTGGTACCCAAACCTATGGTAAGGGAACCGTTCAATCCACTATCGATGTGTCTAAAATTATTAGCCCAACCGATAAGTTGATGTTACTGAATGAAAAACAGGAAGAAAATGGTAAAAATGGTACGGTGGCTCGTCAAAATGCACCGCAATTTGGTCAAATAAATTTAACCATGGCCAAATTTTATCGTGTGAATGGCAGCAGCACCCAACATAAAGGTGTACTACCCGATATTCAGTTCCCCATGATATATCCGGCAGATAAATACGGCGAAAGCGCCGAACCGGCTGCTCTTGCTTGGGATACGGTGAAACCATCTAAATACAACCCTGTTGCTAATTTAACTGCAGTAAATGTAAGCTTAGTTAAATTGCACGAACAGCGTATGAAAACCTCTGAAGAATACGCTTATTTATTGGACGACATTGCCAACTTTAGAAAGAAAGAAGCAGAAACAAGTGTTTCTGTAAACGAAGCCACTCTAAAAGCTGATAGGGAAGCACAAGAAGCCAAAAACTTA
>JAIPAN010000107.1 GCA_021740025.1 Sphingobacteriaceae bacterium | reverse complement strand
ATACCTTGGCATAAATGGCGCCACTGGCTCCTCCTACCGATATAACCAACTTTTTCTTCTGAATCATATTGCAAAGATACTAAGCAGAGCGCAGTAAACATAAAAAAGGGCCGAATACACGTATTCGACCCTATACCTACCTATGAAAAACATGCCCAGTGATGGGCAACTCAAATATAAAAATTAAATAGAAGTTTAAACAAGATTTTAGAAAAAAATATAGCATATAAGTTATTGAATTATAGTAATTTATATAAAAATGGGTGTATATAGTACAATAAGTATGTTTTTGAAAAGAAATCTACCTATTGGCTTAATTCTACCATTCATCTAGTAAATATGTTCATTGGTCGGATTTTCGTTGTTCGGGCAAATTTTGTTAAGCAGATTCGCTTATAGTAACGTTTAACACAAAAAACCTATGGAACAAACATATACCAGCCCTTCTACACGTTGGTTTGTGCGGGTAAATCAAGAATCAAGTCCGGCTTGCTTAACACTATACACCTTTGTAGGAGCCAAATTTGAAGCACATCATATCTTTATTAATCAAGAAGATGTATGCGAATGGATAGAAAAAATATATGCCTACCCAGACATTAGAGAAGTTTTCGAACAAATTTTATTCGACCCAGCTTATCCGCAAGAGGTTTTTGGTAAAATTTTACCACGATTGTGCAGCATCAGAGATCAACACAAGGCATAAAAAAACTGCTTTCTAATTAGAAAGCAGTTTTAAAATGGGTGGATGATGGGGCTCGAACCCACGACCCTCGGTACCACAAACCGATGCTCTAACCAACTGAGCTACAACCACCGTGTATTGGGAGCCCAAAAATAAGGGATTTAGAGTCATTTTACAAATTTTTTAAAGAAACAATTCGGTTCGAAAACAAATTCTTATCATTGTTTGTTTATTGCAATCATGATAGAACTTTTTACCGACGGTGCTTCTAGTGGAAACCCTGGCCCAGGTGGCTTTGGAACCATTTTGCGTTCGGGTACCCACTACAAAGAAATTTCGGCAGGCTTTAGAAAAACAACCAATAACCGCATGGAATTATTGGCAGTAATTATTGGTTTAGAAGCCATTATAAAGCCAAATCAATCGGTTACGGTATTTTCCGATTCTAAATATGTGATTGATGCGATTGAAAAGAAATGGGTATTTGGCTGGGTGAAAAAAAGTTTTGCAGGAAAAAAGAATAAAGATCTTTGGTTACGCCTACTCCCACTTTTAAAAACTCATGCTGTAAAATTTGTTTGGATAAAAGGGCATAATGGACACCCAGAAAACGAACGTTGCGATGAATTGGCGGTTTTAGCTAGCAAACAAAAAGATTTACCTGCCGATTGGGTATTTGAACAAGAACAGCAAGACCAAACCCTCCTTTAATTAAGCTCTTGAAAGCTGCATAAAGCTTTCTGCTTGGCTTACCATATCGGCAGAGCCAATAAAAATAGCAGAACGTTGGTGCAAATCCGTAACAGGTAATTCCAAAATACGCTGAAAGCCATTCGTTGCCTTTCCCCCGGCCTGTTCAATTATAAAAGCCATGGGGTTGCATTCATACACCAAACGCAATTTACCAGTTGGAGCACTTGAGGTAGTAGGGTAAATAAAAATTCCCCCTTTAATTATACTGCGGTGAACATCGGCCACCATAGAGCCAATATACCGAGAGGTATAAGGTCTTTTTGTAGCCAAATCCTCCACTTGACAATATTTAATATATTTTTTTACTCCATCCGGAAAATGCACATAGTTGCCTTCGTTTATAGAATAAATACTGCCCGAAACAGGGATTTTTAAATTTGGGTGCGATAAACAAAATTCGCCAATAGAAGGATCTAAAGTAAAGCCGTTTACACCTTTACCGGTAGTATACACCAACATGGTTGAAGAGCCGTACACAATATAGCCTGCCGCTACCTGCTCGGTACCGGCTTGTAACACATCCGATAATTGAGCGGGGCCATCTTTGGTAACTCTGCGGTAAATAGAAAAAATAGTACCTACGGCTACATTCACATCGATATTGGAAGACCCATCTAGCGGATCGATGGCAACTATGTATTTGGCATTTTTAGAAACAGCCGAGTCAATTCGTACCAACTCATCATTTTCTTCAGATGCTACAATGCAACATTCGCCACCGCTAGATAGAGCAGCAATAAATTGCTCGTTGGCATATACATCTAATTTCTTTTGATTTTCGCCCTGAATGTTGGTAGACCCAGCATCGCCTAAAATATTAACTAGGCCTGCTTTGTTCACTTCTCTATTGACAATTTTGGCGGCTATGCCAATATCTCTAAGCAGTCGAGAAAGTTCTCCCTTAGCATACGGAAAGTCATTCTGTTTTTCAATAATAAACTGACCAAGGGTGATTACCAGCTGCATGTGCTTAGTGTATTTTTTGCATCATCTATCTCCAATTTCTATAACTACCATATTAGCTATTTTTTTGTCAGAAATGCTAAATTTTAATAATGTACGTACTTTATGCCAGCCATGTTTTCCGGCTGCACCTGGATTCAAGTGTAAAAGTTTAAACTTTTGATCGTACATTACTTTTAAAATATGAGAGTGACCACAAATGAATAAGTCAGGTTTAAAACGCAGTAAAGTTTCTTTTATTTTGGCTGGGTACCTCCCGGGGTAGCCACCAATATGCGTCATCCACACTTTTACTCCTTCAAGCTCAAAAAACTGATGCTCTGGATGTACAATTCGCACATCTTGCCCATCAATATTTCCATACACACAACGCAAGGGTTTAAAGGCTGCCAAGGTATCGGCTTGGGCTATGGTTCCTACATCGCCGGCATGCCAAATTTCATCGCAATCGGCAAAATGGGTAAATACCGCTTCATCGAGGTAGCCGTGGGTATCTGAAAGCAAGCCGATGGTTTTCATACTAAAAGATAGTTAAAAAATCTTTTAAGAGCAATTGATACTCGGGAGTATATACTTTTTCGGCTGCATAAATAACCAAATTTTCTTCGCTCAACGCAACCTTTTCGTAGCCAAAACAGGCAATTTCTCGGTGTGCTTCGGCTTGTTCAAAGGACTTAATGTGAATGATTTTTTGACAATGCAAATTTTGCGTTTTTACCTCATTTTTGACAATTTTTATCGATTTTTGAGGTAAAATCACCCAAAAATGTCCATTTTTTGCCAAAAATTGAGAAATGGAGAAACACAAATTTTTGTAAAAATCAGCATCGGTATGGCGGGCTAATTCTTTGTTTTTATCGGTAGATTTTAGATCGTTTAAAAAGAAAGGAGGATTGCTCACAATCAGATCAAATTTCTTTTCAGGATAGACCATAAAATAATGGGCAATATCTAGCGGAAAAGATTTTAGCCGATTGGAAAAGGGGCTGGCTTGAAAATTTACCGCCGCCGTAGTAGCTGCCAATTTATCTATTTCTACGCCATCAATTTGGGCTTCAGGAAAACGTTGGCCCAGCATTAAGGCAACTACACCGGTACCGGTGCCAATATCTAAAATATGTTTAGGGTCATGGGCTTGAGCAAGGGCACCCAACAATACGCCATCGGTATTTACCTTCATGGCGCAATGCTGCTGGTCTACGTCAAATTGCTTGAATTTGAATGGGTTTGCCACTACTCCCCAAGTATGCCGTGCAATACATTCTGGTATATTGAAGTTGCTTCTGCTACCGTTCCAAAACTTTCTTCATCTACCAAAAGCGCTTCCGCGGTAACGATTCCTAAAAGCGAAAACTCGGTAGTAGAAGTGGCCAACAATTCAATAAACGCTTCTTGCTGCTCGGGTTTTACAGATACTACTACCCTGCCTTGCGCCTCCCCAAATAGGAATGCATCCTTACGAATATCGTCTTCACTTTCAATAGCAAAACCTAATGAATTAGGCATAGCCGACTCTAAAAGAGCGATATATAAGCCGCCATCGGCCACATCGTGGGCCGATTGAATGAGTTTCTCTTTAATGAGTTGCTTCAGCACCTGGTGCATATCGTATTCTTTCTCTAAATCGAAATATGGTGCAGGCGCAACCTTGACATTAAGAAAAGAGGCTAAATACTGCGACGAAGCAATATCGTTTTGGCTTTCGCCTATGAGGTAAATTAAATCGCCTTCAGCTTTAAAATTGGACGTCATTAGGTTGTTTTTATCGTCTAAAACGCCCAACATACCAATGGTTGGGGTTGGAAATACCGGCCCCTCATCTGAAGATTGGTTATAAAAACTCACATTACCACCCGTAACAGGAGTTTGAAACTTGGTACAGGCTTCGCTCATTCCTTTAATAGCACTTACAAATTGCCAATACACTTCGGGAACATAGGGGTTACCAAAATTCAAGCAATTGGTAATGGCCACCGGTTCACCGCCAGCACAAGTAATTTTTCTAGGGGCTTCGGCTACGGCAATGGCACAACCTTTTTGCGGATCGGCATATACATAACGGGCATTGCAATCGATGGTTAAGGCAATGGCTTTATCGGTGCCCTTTACTGCTACAACCGCGGCATCGCATGGGCGATTGGTGGTCATGGTAGCTGTACCAATCATCGAATCGTATTGATCGGTTACCCAACGCTTAGAAGCTATATTGGGATGAGCAATTAAATGTGCCGCCACGGCTTTTAAATCCGAAGGCTCGGGCACGCTATCTATTGCAAATTTTAAGTTTTCCTGATAATAAGCTGGTTCGCGGTATTCTCGGTTATATACCGGTGCGCCACCACCCAATACCAAATCATCAGCAGGCACATCGGCTACCAATTCGCCGTTCATATAATAATGTAAGCGCTTGGTATCGGTTACTTCCCCAATAATGGCACAATTTAAATCCCACTTATCAAAAACCGCCTCCACTTCTTTCTCTCTGCCTTTTTCTACCACAATTAGCATACGCTCTTGAGATTCTGACAAGAGAATTTCGAAGGGTTTCATATTTTCTTGACGCATCGGCACTTTATCCAAATCAATACGCATGCCGTGTTCGCCTTTGGCCGACATTTCTGAATTGGAACAAATAATACCAGCGGCACCCATATCTTGCATACCCACCACAGCTCCGGTCTTAATAACCTCAAGCGTGGCCTCTAACAATAGTTTTTCTTG
>JAIPAN010000106.1 GCA_021740025.1 Sphingobacteriaceae bacterium | reverse complement strand
AACGTAGAAGTCATTAAATCTGCCGATTGGGTCATAGATATTGGTCCCGAAGGTGGCGAAGCCGGCGGAAATGTGGTGTTCGAAGGCCTGCCCGAAGGTTTGGTAAAACAAGCCGATTCGTATACGGGCCAATTTCTGAAGGGCCGCTTGTAGGCCAATCCATTCACCAAGAATTAGTATTTTAGCGCCACAAGAATAATTTATGCTCTTACTAACCTTTTTTATTGGACTACTCATCAACGCCATAGGCTATATTCCTCCCGGAAATATAAACCTAAGCGTAGCCCAACTCACGGTAAACAAGGGCATTAAACAGGCCTGGTATTTCATCTTGGCTTTTTCTTGTGTAGAAGTATTTTTCACCTTCGGGATGATGCGTTTTGCTCGTTGGATGTCGAGCGATGTAAGCCTAGAATTTTCGGTATACGAGATAAAAATAGGCACCCTTACCGATGCCTTTATGATTTTGATGTTTCTAATTATGGGTAGCATTACCTGGTTGCGCAGAAACAAATTACCCCAAGCTAAAGAGGATATTAAAAAAGGCAGTAGTGTATTTTACGGCATTCTGTTGGGTATTTTAAATCCGGTGCAAATACCAACCTGGTTATTTTTTGGCAATTATGTCATCATTCACCAATGGATACGAACTGATTATGTATCCCTTATTATTTTCAGTATTGGCTCTGGATTGGGTTCAGCAATTGCTTTATATGGCTATGCGCATTTTGCCAGGTATATTCAAGAAAAATTCACCCTGAGTACCCGTTTAATTAATCACGCAATTGCTATTCTTTTAGTTGCTTTGGCGCTGTGCCTGCTTGTAAAACAAGTACTTAATTATGCCTAGCTAAACAGGCTAAGCTGGAAATTTTATCCAAACCTAACTGCACGGTAAGCTCTTCGAGCGAATTAAATTTCTGATCCGGGCGGATAAAGGCATCAAAATCTATGCGGATTATTTGACCGTAAATCTCCTCGTCGAAATCGAAAATATTGACCTCGATATTTCTGCTCATACCATTAACCGTGGGGCGGTGACCAATATAAGCCATACCTTCGTATTTTATACCTTCCACATAGGTGTAAGCAGAATAGATCCCATCGGCCGGAATTAATTTATAAGGCTCTTCCACGTATAAATTAGCGGTTGGGTAGCCCAAGGTTCGGCCAATTTGATCGCCTCTAATTACCCGACCTTCAAGTGAAAACGTGTGGCCCAATAACTCCGTAGCACTGGCAATATCGCCGGTTAAAAGTGCCTGCCGTATGCGGGTAGAACTTACAGCTGCTTGTTGTATATCTTGTTCGGGAATTACCTCTACTTCGTAGCCAAATTTTGTTGCTAATTTGTTTAAATCGGCTAAGCTTCCTGCTCTATTTTTGCCAAAACGGTGGTCGTAGCCAATGCTTATTTTGCTCGTTCCGATACGTTTAACTAGTATTTCTTCGATGTATTCTTCGGGAGATAAATTCGAAAAATCACGAGTAAAGGGTGTAATAATTAAGTGATCAATGCCAATAGCTTCGAGTAATTCTGTTTTTTCTTTTACCGTATTAATCAGCCTAATTCCTTGATCTTCGGGGTGAATAATCATTCGAGGGTGCGGAAAAAACGTAAGAATAACCGTTTCTGCTCCTATGCTTTTAGCCGATTCGCGAAGCTTGCGCAGCAATTCTTGGTGCCCAATATGTACGCCATCAAAGGTACCGATGGTAACCACGGCCTTTTTTAAGGGTGTAAATTGAGAAATATCGGTATAGATTTTCATGGGCGCTGCAAAATTACACCATTTTGCCGGTTTCTTTTAGTGTGCGGATATGATTTACCAAATCGGCCACCTCAAATGCATTTTCTAGGCTGTAATTGCCACTTTTAGTTCGGCATAAAGCTGATAGGTAAGCGCCGCTACCGAGTGCTTTACCAAAATCGTGTGCTAAGGAGCGTATGTAGGTTCCTTTGCTGCACACGACTCTAAAATCTACTTCGGGTAGGGCAATTCGGGTAATTTCAAAGGCAACTATTTCTACGTACCGTGCTTTAAGTTCCACGGTTTCGCCTCTACGAGCTTTTAAGTAGATGCGTTCTCCGCCCATTTTAATAGCCGAATGGGGAGGAGGAAACTGTGCAATTGGTCCGCAAAATTGAACGGTAGCTGCTTGTATGGCTTCTTCGGTAATGTGGTCAACGGGAAATTTTTCGTCTACTTCTGTTTCTAAATCGTACGATGGGGTAGTGGCACCCAAGGTAAAGGTGCCGGTATATTCTTTTTCTTGGGCCTGAAACTCGTCTATTTTTTTAGTCAGTTTTCCGGTACAAATAATGAGCAAGCCGGTGGCCAAAGGATCGAGTGTGCCGGCATGGCCTACTTTTAGTTTGAGCGGTTTTAGGGTATTGCGTATTTTCCCTACCACATCAAAGCTGGTCCATGTGAGTGGTTTATTTATCAAAAGCATTTCGCCTTCGGTAAAGTTAAAGTTGGGGAATGTTGGAGGTGTGCTACTCATTTACACAACTTGTAAGGAATATCTGCCTAGTAACAAGGCAATTATAACTAGCCCCACAACAATGCGGTACCAACCAAATAAGCGAAAGCCGTGTTTTTGCAAGAAGGAGATAAAGAATTTAATAGCCAGCATGGCTACAATAAAGGCTACCACGTTGCCAATGGCCAAAAGTTTCCATTCTTCGGAGCTTAGCTGGTAGCCGTCTTTATAAAAATCGTACAACTTTTTTACCGTAGCGCCCAATAAGGTAGGAACGGCTAAAAAGAAGGAAAACTCGGCTGCAAGTGATCGACTTAGGCCTTGGCTCATACCACCTACAATGCTTGCCGCAGAACGAGAAGTTCCAGGTATCATAGCTAAACATTGAAATAATCCTATTTTTAGCGCTTGGCTATAAGTAATTTCTTCGGTGCTTGTTGCCGTACTTTGCGTAAACCATTTATCTACCCCCAATAAAATAAAACCACCAATAAGCAGGGCAATGGCTACACCCATGGGGCTTTCTAAAAGGGCATCAATTTTATTGCTAAACAATACGCCAAATACAGCTGCAGGGATGAAGGCTACTACCAATTTTAGGTAGAAACCAATACTCTGAAAGAAGCGTTTTAGGTACAATACAACCACCGATAAAATGGCTCCAAACTGAATAGCAATGGTAAATAATTTTAGAAAGGCGTTGGCAGGATCTAGGCCTAGTGCGCTAGCGCCCAAAATAAGGTGCCCAGTAGAAGAAACCGGTAAAAATTCGGTTAATCCTTCAATAATAGCCAATACAATGGCTTCCCAAATTTTCATTATTTTTTCTTAAGAATGGCGTAAAAGCCAATACCAAACCCAATAAGTACCACTAAGGGTGCTAGAACAATTTTGCGGAAATCGTAAATATCGGTGCTGCCAATCATGAGGCAAAAGCCTAACGTTACTACGGCAATGCTAATCAGCATCCAACGGTAATTGGCTTTGTTAAAAATGAACTCTTTGTTAGGTTTATCTGGGGTAGCCATATTAATACAATTCGTTAGAAGATGTTTGAAGATACCTTTTTACGGCAAAACGGGTACTTAAGGCAGAGATTACAATGCCGGCTAAAATCATGCTTAAAAATACCAAGCTAAATTGAGCCCAATCTCTTAAAACTAAAATTTCTGGAATTTGGTTTTTTACAAGAACCAAAAGTACAAGCAACAAGCCTACCGAACTTAAACCGGCTATGAGGCCTTGGATAACGCTGCTCATCACAAAAGGCTTTAAGATAAAGTCTTCAGTAGCGCCTACCAATTGCATGCTTTTTAGCTGAAAACGTTGTGCATAAATGGCCAAGCGGATGGTGTTGTTAATGAGCGTGATGGCAATGAGCAATAGAATTAATCCGAAAATAAAAATACCCAAGCTTATTAAACGCACATTGTGGTTTACAATATCAATGAGTGATTTTTGGTAAACCACCTCTTTTACCAAGTCGTTTTTTTCTAATTCTTTGGCAAATTTGGCAATGCTGGCGTTATCGGCAAACTCTGCTTTGAGGTACACATCTAAAGCTGGTAAGAGCGGATTATAGCCTAAAAAGTCAACAAAATCTTCGCCTAAATCTTTGGTTAGGTTGCGGGCCGCTTGCTCTTTGCTCACATATTGCGTGCGCAAAACCTCTGCTTTGGTGTTTACTTTTGTTTGCAAGACCAAAATATCGGCCTCTTTGGTTCCTTCATTTACAATTACGTTGAGTACGATGTTTTCTTTTACGTAGCTCGATAAATTGTGCGAATGAACAAGTATAAGGCCTAAAAGTCCGCCCATAAGCAATACCAAAGCAATGCTAACAATGCTAGACACTCGGATGGTTTTATTCTGTTTTTGTTGTGCGTGTGGTTCCAAGGTTATTAAATTTTACTCCACGAAAATAAAGATTTATGAGCAGATTTTCAGTATTCAATTTCAGGAATTAAAATGAGCCTTTTCCCTTCCAATTATGAGCCGTTTTTGCTATTTTCGCAGTTTAGCAATCAAATTAAATGGATTATCAGTTTCGGGAAATAGAGCAAAAGTGGCAAGCCTTTTGGGCCAAAAATCAAACATATAAGGTAAGCAACACCAGTTCTAAACCTAAATACTATGTATTGGATATGTTTCCCTACCCATCGGGCGCTGGCTTGCATGTGGGCCATCCGCTAGGGTATATTGCTTCCGATATTTTTTCTCGATACAAACGTACCAAGGGCTTTAATGTATTGCACCCCATGGGTTACGACTCCTTTGGTTTACCTGCCGAGCAGTATGCCATTCAAACCGGGCAGCACCCGGCTATTACCACCGAAACCAACATCAATCGCTACCGCGAACAACTAGATAATTTAGGTTTTTCATACGATTGGAGCCGCGAAGTGCGTACCAGCGATCCGGAATACTACCGCTTTACACAGTGGATTTTCATGAAACTGTTTGATGCCTGGTACAATACACAAAGCAACAAAGCCGAAGAAATAGATTCGCTTATTGCCCACTTTGCCCAATCGGGTTCGGCTGGTGTAAAAGCTGTTTCTGATGAAGATGTAAAAAGTTTCAGTGCTCAAGAATGGGCAGCCTTTACCGAGGAAGAACAACAAAGCGAATTGTTAAAATATCGCCTGGCGTATTTAAAAGAA
>JAIPAN010000105.1 GCA_021740025.1 Sphingobacteriaceae bacterium | reverse complement strand
CAGGTGCTTTTTCAATTGCAAAACCTAATGATTTCATACTGCGTTTTAAATTTCCGGTAATGGCATAAGTTACAAAAACACCACCCGGTTTTAAATACCTGCAAACTTTTTCTAATGCTTCGGTTATCCACATTTCGGGTTGATGAATGGCTGCAAAAGCATCAAAATAAATCACATCAACTTGGCCTTCCATGGTAAAATCGGCCAATAAACTCTTTGCTACGTTTAGGTTAATGCTAGAAGTAATGGCAATAGGTACCGAAAATGCTTGTTGATAGTTTGCTAAAAATCCCTTCCAAATATCCTGCTCCACAAACTCATTATAACCCGTTTGTGCAAGTAAGGTTTCGGATATGGGATAGGCTTCTATAGCTGTATATTCTAGTTGCAGGGAATGTTTTGCAGCATAATCAGCTGTTAATAAAAAATTTAAGCCCGTACCTAAGCCTACTTCTAATATTCGTACCGAAGGCTGAGGGTTTTGCGCCAAAAAATAACCTAATCCAGATTCCAGAAACACGTGCTTGCTTTCTTGCAATGCGCCATGTTTAGAGTGGTAGTGTTCGCCTACTTCGGGTTGAAATAGGGTAAATGAGCCATCGGCAGTGGGGACAAGAATAGGCGTTTGCATTGCCCAAAGATACTAGCCAAACCCCTTGTTGCCTAATTATTTAAAATCGGGCTTAAGAATGATAAACAAGAGTACAAAAAATAAATATAGCAGTACGGGTAGCGTAGGAATGGCCAACACACAAATAGCTGCCATCAATTGATTGAAATACGTTTGCAGGAGAATGCCGAGTACGAACAGTAAAATTGTTGCTAATAAAATACTTATCAAAAATCCAAAATCTTTGTTCGCACCTTTTAAATTAAAAACAATGAAAACAATCGTACAAAAAGTTATGAATAGCTCAATGCGGTATATCCAAATCATATGCTATTAACTCAAAGCCCTAGCACTTTAGTATGTATACATAAAAAAAGCCCCTGCTAGCAGGGGCTTTAAAATTTTGTTACCAAATTTTTATTCGGTCTTCAGGTTTTTTATACAATTTATCGCCTGGTTGTATGTTGAAGGCTTTATACCAAGCATCCATATTTACAGGAGCACCAATAGTACGGTATTCGCCCGGAGAGTGCGAATCGGTTAAAATTAACTGAGCAGCCGTTTCAGGCAAAATGGTGGTGCGCCACACTTGCGCCCAAGCCAAAAAGAAACGTTGATCGGGTGTAAAGCCGTCTACCACTTTTCCAGCCTTCCATTCGGCTGTCATTTTGTAAGCTTCATAAGCGGCATTTAAACCGCCCAAATCACCAATGTTTTCGCCCATGGTTAATTTACCATTTACGTGAATGGTATCTAACACGGTGTAGGCATCAAACTGTGCTTGTAAAGCCTTGGATTTTTCTTTGAATTTGGCTAAATCTTCTGCAGTCCACCAATTTTTAAGGTTACCATCTTTATCGTATTGGCTACCAGAATCGTCGAAACCATGAGAAATTTCGTGACCAATAACGGCTCCAATTCCACCATAATTTACAGCATCATCGGCATTCATATCAAAGAATGGGAATTGCAAAATACCGGCAGGGAATACAATCTCATTTAATACCGGATTGTAATAGGCATTTACGGTTGGTGTACTCATACCCCAACGGGTTTTATCAACCGGCTTTCCTAATTGGCTTACCATATCGTTATAACCCCAAACAGCTGCACTACGTAGATTTTGCAAGAAATTGGTTTTAGTAACCGTTAAGCCCTCGTAATTTTTAAATTTATCTGGATAGGCAATTTTAGGCGTAAATGCATGTAATTTATCCAAGGCTTTTACTTTCGTTTCGGCACTCATCCAATCTAAATTTTTAATACGTATTTCGTAGGCTTTAATCAAATTAGCGACCATTTGCTCCATACGGACTTTGGCTTCTGGCTTAAAATGTTTCTCTACATACAATTGGCCTAACAATTCGCCCAAGGTACCATCGGTTAATTGCGACATGCGTTGCCAACGCGGAGTTTGTACTTTTTGTCCAGTGAGCACTTGCGTAAAGGCAAAATTGGCATTCACAAAAGCAGAACTTAAATAAGGTGCAGAAGTTTTTAGCACATTCCACTGCAAATACGTTTTCCAATCAGCTACGGGAGTGGCTACTAAAAGTGCATTTAAATCGGTAAAAAACTTGGGTGCCCCTACCAATATCGTATCCTGACCGCTTACCTTCATTTTAGGTAATAAGGTGGCCCAATTCATGTTTGGTGTGGTTTTAGAAAAATCGGCTACCGAAAATTTATTGTAGGTTTTATACGGATCACGCATTTCTACACGGCTCATTTGGGCTGTTGCCAAGGCTTTTTCAATGGCGAAAATGGTTTCGGCATTTTTCTTAGCCAATTCTTCTGTCCTACCACTTAAAACAAACAACTGCGTAATGTATTTTTTATACGCATCTTGAATTTTTAGAGTACGGGTATCAGCTTTTAAATAATAATCGCGATCGGGTAAAGTAGTACCACCCTGACCAAGCTGGGCTATCAGTTTAGTAGCTTCTTTACGATCCTGCCCAACGTAAAAACTGAAAAGCGGAGAACCTAAACCTTGCGTACGCATTAAGGCTGCTTCACTAATAATATCTTCTAAACTAGTAGCCGAAGCAACTTTTGCCAATTCGGGTAAAATAGGGCTAGCACCCAATTTTTCGATGCCCATGCTGTCCATACCGGCAGCATAAAAATCGCCTATACGACGTTTTACTGAACCCGGTTTCGCTGTTTTATCATTTTGGGCTTCCAGTAAAATAGTTTTAACAGCATTGATGTTGAAATCACGCAATACGTTAAAACTACCCCAACGGGTTTCTTTGGCAGGCACCGGATTGTTCTTAATCCACGTACCGCTAGCATACAGGTTAAAATCATTCCCTGGCTTGTAATTCAGGTCCATGTTGCTGGCATCAATAAATTTTTTCTTTGGCACTTTGGGCGAATCGTGCTGTGCCGTAGCGGATAAACCGCAAAATAATGCTGCACTTAGCAGCCAATAACTTGAGTATTTCATATTTTAATTTGTGCTTTTTAACGTATGAATATACTAGTAAATTAAAGCGAAATAAAATTTTTCTCTTAAAAAAGGATAGAAAATCCGTCGACTTTGTTAGCTTAAATGCTATTTTTGCAGGCTTACACCCTACAAATGAGTATATCTAAAACATATAACCCAAAAGAAGCAGAAGAAAAATGGTATAGCTACTGGCTAGAAAAGAAATTTTTTCGCTCCCTACCCGATGAGCGGGAGCCCTATACCATTGTTATTCCGCCACCCAATGTAACGGGGGTACTGCACATGGGGCACATGTTAAACAATACCATTCAGGATGTATTAATTCGTAGAGCCCGTATGCAAGGCAAAAATGCCTGCTGGGTACCCGGCACCGACCATGCTTCTATTGCTACCGAAGCCAAGGTGGTGGCCATGCTCAAAGAAAAAGGCATTGAGAAAAAGGATTTAAGTAGAGAAGAGTTTTTAGGCTATGCCTACGAATGGAAAGACAAATACGGAGGCATCATCCTCAAGCAATTAGAGAAACTAGGGGCTTCTTGCGATTGGGATCGTACCCGTTTTACGATGGAGGAATCACTTTCAGAAGCGGTTATAGACACCTTTATTCACTTATATAAAAAAGGCTGGATTTACCGTGGGGTACGCATGGTAAACTGGGATCCGAAAGGAAAAACGGCCGTTTCTGACGAAGAGGTAATTCGTAAAGAAGTAAATCAGAAACTATATTATATTAAATACGCCATAAGCGGAGAGACTGGTACCTATTTAACCATTGCCACTACCCGACCAGAAACGATTATGGCTGATGCGGCCATTTGCGTAAACCCGAACGACGAACGTTATGTTCATTTAAAAGGTAAAACCGTATTCATTCCATTACTCAATCGTGAAATACCTGTAATTCAGGATGAATATGTGACCATGGATTTTGGTACCGGCTGCCTAAAAGTAACACCGGCCCACGATTTAAACGATTACGAATTGGGCATTAAACACAAATTGCCTGTAATTGATATTTTAAGTGACGATGGCACTTTAAACGAAAAAGCCCAAATTTTAGTCGGCGAAGATCGTTTTGCAGCTCGTAAAAAGATTGCCGTGCTTTTAGAAGAAGCTGGCCATTTAGAAAAAGTAGAAGATAATAAATCGCAATTAGGCTATTCTGAACGCACCGATGCGGTAATTGAGCCCAAACTATCTATGCAATGGTTTTGCAAGATGGATGAAATGGCCAAGCCAGCATTGGATTATGTATTAGATGGCGATGTAAAACTCATCCCCGAAAAATTCACCAATACCTACAAACATTGGATGGAAAACGTGAAGGATTGGTGCATCAGCCGCCAATTGTGGTGGGGACAACAAATTCCGGCTTGGTATTTACCAAACGGGGAGTTTGTAATTGCAAAAACCAAAGAAGAGGCTTTTGCTGAGGCGCAAAAACTAGATAGCGCCATTCAATTAGTCGATTTAAAACAAGACGAAGACGTGGTAGATACCTGGTTTTCTTCTTGGTTGTGGCCAATTTCTGTTTTCGATGGATTTAAAGACCCCGATAATAAAGAAATTAACTACTACTACCCTACCAACGATTTGGTAACTGCACCCGAAATTTTATTCTTTTGGGTAGCTCGTATGATTATGGCAGGGCACGAATTCCGTGGCAAAGCACCCTTTAAAAATGTGTATTTAACCGGTATTGTACGGGATAAAATTGGGCGTAAAATGTCTAAATCTTTAGGCAATTCTCCAGATCCTATCGACTTAATTGAGAAATACGGTGCCGATGGCGTGCGTGTGGGCATGTTATTATGCTCTCCGGCGGGCAACGATTTAATGTTTGACGAAAGCTATTGCGAACAAGGTCGTAACTTCTCTAACAAAATTTGGAATGCCTTCCGCCTAGTAAAAGGCTGGGAAGTAGATACCAACCTAGCCTGCCCCAATGAGCAAAGCATTGCTTGGTTCGAAAGTAATTTTAACAAAGCTTTACAACAAATTGAAGACGATTTCACCAATTACCGCCTATCCGAAGCCCTAATGGGTATTTACAAATTGGTTTGGGACGATTTTTGTGCCTGGTACCTAGAAATGGTG
>JAIPAN010000005.1 GCA_021740025.1 Sphingobacteriaceae bacterium | reverse complement strand
CGAAATCGGTTAGCAATTCGTTTACAGTATTAAATCCACCTATAGCAACTTTTAGTAGCAATGCATCGGCCTTTAATTGTGCGCCATTCCAATTAATGGTGAGCAATACTTCACAATTTGCCGATAAGTTCAGTTGGTTTATAGATGGTGTATTGGTTTCAACCGATAGAAATCCCCAAAATTTAATTTTAGATAAACCTAATAGTACATATACGCTTAAATTGATTGTTGAAAACACTTTAGGTTGTTTGACAGATACGTTAACAGAGAAAATATACTTGGCTCCCATGCCAATTGTTAGCTTTACGGTTTTGCCTTCTAAAACACTTAAAATACCAAATTACACATTTCGATTCCAGAACAATACAAGCGGAGCGGTTAGTTCGTACAAATGGACTTTTGGCGATGGAATTACATCTACCGAAGTTAATCCATCACACACTTATAAAAAGATAGGCCAATATACTGTAACTCTAATTTCTTTTAATCAAGAGGGGTGTTCTGACACCCTGAGTCAGTTTGTTGAAATACAAACCGTTCCAGGGTATTTGTATGTTCCCAATGCTTTTGAGCCTGCCAGCCAAACCTATGAGCTAAAAACCTTTAAACCAAAGGGTTCGGGCATTGAAAGCTACCGCATGCAAATATTTAATAAATGGGGCATGCTCGTGTGGGAAACCACTTTAATTGACAGCGATGGTTCGCCGGTGGAAGGTTGGGATGGCATGATGAACGGTGTTCCGGCTCCTCCAGATGTATATGTATGGTCTATTGATGCTAAGTTTATTAACCAAACGTTATGGCCAGGTATGCGCTATCAATCTAGCGATAAGCCTAAAACAACAGGATCTATTCATTTAATACGTTAGGGTGATGAGGAGAGCGCTTAAACTTTTTATGTTATTGTGTAGCCTAATTTGCGTAAAAGTGCAAGCACAAGATCACCTGTATACACAATTTTACAATGCGCCGAATTATCTAAATCCGGCACTCAATGGGCAGTTTAATGGTGATTTGCGCTTCAATATGATTTATCGTAGCCAATGGACAAACCTACCTGGTCCCTTAAACTACTATACCTTCTCAGTAGATTATCAGGTGCCACGTTTTGGAGGAGGTTTTGGGTTGATGGTGACTAAATCATCAGAAGGGATCGCTTATTACAATAAAACCAATATTTCTGGAATTTATTCATATAGTGTTCAATTCGATAATGGTGCACTCTCTTTCGGCTTGCAAGCGGGTTTAACCAACCGAAAGATTGATTTCGAGAAATTACTCTTCTCCGATCAAATAGACCCCGTAACGGGCATTATTCCAGGCTCTACGAGCTCAGCATCTGGCTTGCCATTCAATGGGCGTTCTTTTTTTGATACCGGTGCTGGAATCAATCTAGTAAATGGAAATTTAATGCTTGGTTTTTCTGCCCAACATATTAATAAGCCCGATCAATCGCTTACGGGCTCTAAATATGCACTAGAGCCACGCTATAATGCGCATTTTAGTTATAGCATTACTACCAATTCCTATGCCGATGAGCCCCCTCAAATTATTCCATCGGTAGTCTATTTTCAGCAAGGTACAGTTAAAGAATATAGTGCTGGGCTACAATTTAAGACCCGAAACGTAAATTTAGGGTTTTGGTATAAAGGTAATGGTGTGCAACAAGATGCGCTAGCGGTTACACTCATTTTAGATCTATTCCCTCGAATGGATAATTATGATAAATTGCGTGTAGGAGTAAGCCACGATGCTACCACCTCTAAATTAAGCTGGGGTAAAACAGCTGGTACAACCGAAGCTGCACTCAACTATGAAATTATTTTCCCAAATAGTTCAAAATCATATTACAATAATCAAAATAGCGGTAAACGCTGCTATGATTTTTACTAGCAGAACCTAACCCAAACGGCTTTACTAGCGATATTTTTAAAATAAGTGATTATTTTTTTAAAATTATCGCATAAGTGTTTGATAATTAATAAGCGTTTCCTATCTTTGCCGTCCCTTTAGAGGGGTTTACCATGTCTTGAACGAAGCCCTACTGCTTCGATGGACACAAACGAATTAAGAAAAATGTCAGGAATTATTGGAAAAAAAGTAGGAATGACCAGCATTTTCGATGCTGAAGGGAAAAACATCCCCTGTACTGTAATCGAAGCTGGGCCTTGCGTAGTTACCCAACTACGTACCGTCGATGCCGACGGCTACACTGCCGTTCAGTTGGCTTTCGACGAGAAAAAAGAGAAAAACACTACTGGAGCATTAAAAGGTCACTTTGCGAAAGCAAAAACAACCCCAAAACGCAAATTAGTTGAGTTTAAAACTTTTGAAGACGAAAAAAACCTTGGAGATACTATAACCGTTGAAATTTTCGCTGAAGGCGATTTTGTTGACGTTGTAGGTACTTCAAAAGGTAAAGGTTTTCAAGGGGTTGTAAAACGTCATGGATTTGCCGGTGTGGGTGGCCAAACTCACGGTCAGCACAATAGAATGCGTGCACCAGGTTCATTGGGAGCGTCTTCATGGCCTTCTAAAGTATTCAAAGGTATGCGTATGGCCGGCCGTATGGGTGGCGATCGTGTAAAAATTCAAAACCTTGAGGTATTGAAAGTGTATCCAGAGCACAACTTAATGGTGGTTAGCGGATCTATTCCGGGAGCTAAGGGTTCTTACGTTATAGTTGATAAATAAGATGGAAGTTAAAGTAGTAAATATTTCAGGCAAAGAAACAGGTGCCAAGGTGCAACTTCCTGATGCGATTTTCGCGGTAACCCCGAACGATCACGCCATTTATTTAGACGTAAAGCAATACTTAGCAAACCAACGCCAAGGAACGCATAAAGCTAAACAACGTAACGAAATTGCTGGTTCAACCCGCAAATTATATAAACAAAAAGGTACAGGTGGAGCTCGTGCCGGTAACATCAAATCACCATTATTTAATGGTGGTGGTCGTGTATTCGGTCCGCAGCCACGTGATTACAGTTTTAAATTAAATAAGAAATTGAAATCATTGGCTCGTAAATCAGCCTTAACCTATAAAGCACAAGATAACAACATTGTGGTTTTAGAAGATTTTAGCTTTGATTCAATCAAAACTAAAAACTACATCAAATTGGTAAGCGATTTAAAAGTAGCTGATCAAAAAACCCTATTGGTGTTGCCAGTTGCAAACAATAATGTGTATTTATCAAGCAGAAATCTGAAGAAAGCAAAAGTGGTTACCGCCGCCGATTTAAACACGTACGATGTGTTAAACGCAGGCACACTCTTGTTAACTACAGAAACTGTTAAAAAATTGGAGGAGGCATTTGCCAAATAAGATGGAAATTTTAAAGAAACCAATTTTAACAGAAAAAGCAACTGGCTTAACCGAAAAGTTAAACCGTTATGCTTTCCAAGTTGATCCGAAAGCCAATAAATTACAAATTAAGGATGCAATCCAAAAGATGTATGGCGTAACTATTGAAGCAGTAAATACTTTAGTAGTTTCAGGAAAAGTTAAAAGTCGTGGCACCAAAGCTGGAGTAGTATCAGGTAGAACACCTAAATACAAAAAAGCTATTGTTACGCTTAAAGAAGGTGAAGTTATTGACTTTTATAGCAATATTTAATTAGATCATGGCAGTAAAAAGATTTAAACCGGTTACCCCGGGTACCCGCTTCAGAGTAGGTGCCGATTATTCGGATGTAACAACTAACGTACCAGAAAAGTCGTTGGTAGTTGCCATCAAAAAATCGGGTGGTAGAAACAATACCGGTAAAATGACTATGCGTTATCTCGGTGGGGGGCACAAAAAGGCTTACCGATTGATTGACTTTAAACGCGATAAACACGATATCCCCGCAACTGTTGCCACAATTGAGTACGATCCTAACCGTTCGGCTCGTATTGCCTTGGTAAATTATGCCGATGGTGAAAAACGTTACATCATTGCTCCGAATGGTTTGCAAGTAGGTCAGGTATTGGTATCTGGCTCCACTGCAGCACCGGAAGTAGGTAACGCCATCCCATTGAAAAACATACCATTGGGATCTATTATCCACAACATTGAGTTAAACCCCGGTCAAGGAGCATCTATTGCTCGTTCGGCTGGTACTTATGCTCAGTTATCAGCTCGTGATGGTAAATATGCCATCATCAAATTGCCTTCTGGCGAAACCCGTATGATCTTGTCGACATGTATGGCTACTATTGGTAGCGTATCCAATGCCGAGAAATCAAACGAAGTTTTAGGTAAAGCCGGAAGAAACCGTTGGTTAGGCCGTCGCCCAAGAGTAAGAGGTGTGGCTATGAACCCGGTAGATCACCCTATGGGTGGTGGTGAGGGCCGTTCATCAGGAGGTCACCCACGTTCACGTAAAGGTTTATTATCAAAAGGATACAAAACCCGCAACAAGAAAAAAGCATCAGATCGTTACATCATTGAAAGAAGGAAGAAATAATGGCTCGTTCAATTAAAAAAGGTCCGTACATCGATCATAACTTAGAAAGTAAAGTACTTTCTCAGAATGAAAGCAACAAGAAAACAGTGATTAAAACTTGGTCACGTCGTTCTATGATTTCTCCGGATTTCGTTGGTCATACGTTTGCAGTACACAACGGAAATAAATTTATCCCTGTGTATGTTACAGAAAATATGGTTGGTCATAAATTAGGCGAATTCGCCCCAACCCGTACATTTAGAGGTCACGCTGAAAAGAAAAAATAAGCAATGGAAGCAGTAGCAAAATTAAATAATTGCCCCACCTCACCACGTAAAATGAGATTAGTAGTTGATCTTATTCGTGGCGAACGTGTAGAAAAAGCATTGTACATTTTAAAGTACACCAACAAAGAAGCAGCAATACGAGTTGAAAAACTATTATTATCGGCTATCAAAAATTGGGAAGCTAAAAATGAAGGCCAACGCCCCGAAGACAGTGAATTGTTTGTAAAAACAGTGATGGTTGACGGCGGACGCCAATTGAAGCGTTTAAGACCAGCCCCACAGGGCCGCGGTTATAGAATTCGTAAGCGTTCTAACCACGTTACTTTGGTGGTAGATAGTAAAAATAATCAAGCTAAAAACTAATTAGGAATGGGACAAAAAGCACATCCAATAGGTAACAGATTAGGAATCATCAAAGGTTGGGATTCTAACTGGTTCGGTGGCAACAAGTACGCTGATAAATTAGTTGAAGACGAAAAAATTCGTAAATACTTAGCTGCACGTATCAACAAAGGTGGCGTAGCAAAAGTAGTTATAGAACGTACCTTAAAACGTATTACCGTAACTATTCACACTGCCCGTCCGGGTATTGTAATTGGTAAAGGTGGTGCCGAGGTAGATAAAATTAAAGAAGAGTTGAAAAAACTGACTAAAAAGGACGTTCAAATCAACATCTTCGAAATCAAGCGTCCAGAATTAGATGCTCGTTTAGTAGGCGAAAGCATTGCAAAACAATTAGAGGCTCGTATCTCTTTCCGTAGAGCAATGAAAATGTCTATCCAATCGACCATGAGAATGGGCGCAGAAGGTATCAAAATTATGTGCTCAGGCCGTTTAGGTGGAGCAGAGATGGCCCGTACCGAACAATATAAAGACGGTAGAATTCCATTACATACATTCCGTGCCGATATCGATTATGCTTTATCTGAAGCATTAACCACATATGGTAAAATTGGTATCAAAGTATGGATTTGTAAAGGTGAAGTATACGGTAAACGCGATTTATCTCCAAACATTGGCCAAACAGCTGGTGTACGTACCCGTGGCGAAGTAGCTCCTCCATTTGGTGGAAATGACCGTCGCTCAGGTGGCAACGATCGCAGAGGAGGCAACAACGACCGCCGAGGTGGTGGTGCTGGTGCAAACCGTGGTGGTGGATTTAAAGGAAAAAATAAATAAGAGTTATAACGCATCGTTTTACGATAAATAAATAATCAGCAATGTTACAGCCAAAAAGAACGAAGTTCAGAAAGATGCAGAAGGGAAGAATGAAAGGTCTCACCGGTCGTGGTGCAGAATTAGCATTCGGTTCTTTCGGAATTAAAACTTTAGAAGCAGCCTGGATTACCAGTCGCCAGATTGAAGCAGCCCGTATCGCGGTTACCCGCTTTATGAAACGTGAAGGCCAGGTGTGGATTCGTATTTTCCCTGACAAACCGGTTACTAAAAAACCAGCAGAGGTACGTATGGGTAAAGGTAAAGGTGCGCCCGAATATTGGGTAGCGGTTGTTCGTCCCGGACGTATGATTTTTGAAGCCGAAGGTGTGCCTTTAGAAGTGGCAAAAGAAGCATTGCGTTTAGCAGCCCAAAAATTACCGGTTCAAACCCGATTTGTAACACGTAGAGATTACGTAGAAGCATAAATTAGTTTGCGTGAGCGTAATCACTCACCCGAACACAATTTTAAAAAGATGAAATACTCAGAAGTAACAGAGCTATCAACAGAAGAATTAGTAGCACGTATCAGCGAAGAAAAAGCAAATCTCACCAAGTTGAAATTTGCACATGCAGTTTCTGCTATTGAAAATCCATTGCGGATTAACAAAGTAAGAAAAGACATTGCTCGTTTGAATACCGAACTGACTAATCGTAAAGCTGCAGAAGCAGCAAAACAGTCTGCTGAATAAGTTTAATAAAAGTCGAAATGGAAAGACAATTAAGAAAAACAAGAACCGGGTTGGTAGTAAGCAACAAAATGGATAAATCTATTGTTGTGGCGGTTGAACGTAAAGTGAAGCACCCGATCTATGGTAAGTTCGTAAAGAAAACTACCAAATTTATGGCTCATGACGAGGCTAACACGTGTGGCATTGGCGACACGGTGTTAATAATGGAAACTCGTCCGCTGAGTAAATCTAAGAACTGGAGATTAGTTGAAATTTTAGAAAGAGCTAAGTAATGGTACAACAGGAATCAAGATTAAATGTTGCTGACAACAGCGGAGCCAAAGAAGTGTTGGTTATCCGTGTGTTAGGAGGTACCGGTAAGCGTTATGCTTCATTGGGCGACAAAATTGTCGTTACCGTAAAAAGTGCCATCCCAGCTGGTAACATTAAAAAAGGTACGGTTTCAAAAGCCGTAGTGGTAAGAACCAAAAAAGAAGTTAGACGCAAAGACGGTTCGTACATTCGTTTCGACGATAATGCGGCAGTGTTGCTAAACGCTCAGGACGAACCACGTGGTACACGTATTTTTGGCCCAGTGGCCAGAGAATTGCGTGAAAAACAGTTCATGAAAATTGTATCCTTAGCACCGGAGGTATTGTAAGATGGAAAGAAAAAATAACAAACAGCCTAAATTAAAAATCCGTAAAGGAGATCTAGTGCAAGTAATTGCCGGCGACTCTAAAGGTAAACAAGGCAAAGTATTAGAGGTACTATTAGCCACTAATAGAATAGTTGTAGAAGGCGCTAACTTGGTATCTAAACACACCAAGCCAAACGCTGCCAACCCTAACGGAGGCATCGTGAAACAAGAAGCTGCTATCCATGTATCAAACCTCATGGTAGTTGATGCCAAAAGTGGCAAACCAACTCGTGTGGGTAAACAAAAAAATGCCGATGGAAAATCCATTCGTGTAGCTAAAAAATCTGGGGAGGAAATTAAGTAATGACGTACGTACCAAGATTAAAGACAAAATATAAAGACGAGATTCGCAGCTCGTTGAAAGAGAAATTCCAATACAAAAGTGTAATGGAAGTTCCAAAATTGCAGAAAATTGCAATCAACCAAGGTGTTGGTGGTGCTACTACCGATAAAAAATTGATTGAGAATGCCATCAAAGAGATGACCACCATTACCGGTCAGCAAGCAGTGGCTGCATTATCTAAAAAAGATATTTCAAACTTCAAATTGCGTAAAGGCATGCCAGTAGGTGTGCGTGTAACGCTACGCGATAATACCATGTTCGAATTTTTAGATCGTTTGGTAGCCGTAGCTTTGCCACGTATCCGCGATTTCAAAGGTATTAACGATAAAGGTTTTGATGGCCGAGGTAACTATACCCTAGGTGTAACAGAACAAATTATTTTCCCAGAGATTAATATTGATCAAATCAATAAAATTATGGGTATGGATATCACCTTTGTAACCTCTGCTAAAACAGATGTAGAAGCATTGGAATTATTAAAACAATTCGGTTTACCATTTAAGAATCAACAAGCTAATGGCTAAAGAAGGTTTAAAAGCACGTGAAGTAAAACGTGCCAAATTAGTAGCAAAATACGCTGAAAAAAGAGCGGCATTAAAAGCTGCAGGCGATTTAGTAGGCTTAGACAAATTGCCTAAAAACTCGTCGCCGGTTCGTTTACACAACCGTTGTAAATTAACAGGCCGTCCACGTGGATACATGCGTCAATTTGGTATTTCAAGGGTAACATTCCGCGAAATGGCCTTAGACGGTAAAATCCCAGGGATTAAAAAAGCTAGCTGGTAAAACAGCCCTGATTTTTGAGTGATTTGTCGGGTAAAGTACCCAACCGATGAACTCCGAACTCATAACTAGAATTTTAACCGATGAAAGGTCCCTAGTGGAAACCCTCATCAAAAACTATAAAAATGAATACAGATCCAATAGCAGATTATCTTACGAGAGTAAGGAATGCCATTAAGGCCAACCACAGGGTTGTTGAAATTCCTGCATCAAACCTTAAAAAGGAAATTACGAAAGTACTTTTTGATAAAGGTTACATTACGAACTATAAATTTGAGGACACTACCGCACAAGGCATTATTAAAATTGCATTGAAGTACCATCCAATTACTAAAGTTCCTGCTATTCGCACCATTACACGTGTGAGTAAGCCCGGTTTGAGAAAATATGCAGGTGTAGAACGCTTGCCACGTGTATTAAATGGTTTAGGTATTGCAGTATTATCTACCTCTAAAGGTATAATGACTGATAAAGAAGCCCGTAACCTGAACATCGGTGGTGAAGTATTGTGTTACGTTTATTAATCAGGAGGAAGAACGATGTCAAGAATAGGAAAAGCTCCCATTAGTATCCCGGCCGGTGTAACCGTAACCGTATCAGATACAAACTTAGTGACCGTGAGCGGTCCTAAAGGTACCTTAACACAAGATGTAGATACCGATATTAAACTAGTTCAAGAAGGCGACATCTTAACCGTTGTTCGTCCATCGGAACAAAAACGCCACAAAGCCTTGCATGGATTATACCGTTCGTTAATTTTTAACATGGTAATTGGTGTAACTGAAGGTTATAAAGTAGAACAAGAATTAGTGGGTGTGGGTTACCGTGCTACAAATACAGGCAATACCTTAGATTTAGTATTGGGTTATTCTCACCATTATGTGTTCGAATTACCGAAAGAAATTAAGGTAGCAACTACCGCTGAAAAAGGTAAAAACCCTACCATTATTTTAGAAAGTATCGACAAACAATTATTAGGTCAAGTAGCAGCAAAAATACGTTCGTTACGTGCACCAGAACCTTACAAAGGAAAAGGTATCAAGTTTGTTGGTGAAGTTTTACGTAAAAAAGCAGGTAAGTCTGCATCTAAAAAATAATCATCATGGCAGGAATTAAATTATCTCGTAGAGAGCGAATTAAAAGAGGAATCAGAAAAAGATTATCGGGTTCTGCTGAGCGTCCACGTTTAACTGTTTACAGATCTAACAAAGGCATATATGCTCAAATTATCGATGATAATACCGGTAAAACCGTTGTTTCAGCATCTTCTATCTCTAAAGATTTTAGTGCAAAAGGAAACAAATCAGAGCAATCAAAAGCGGTGGGTAAAGCAGTAGCTGAAAAAGCACTTGCAGCCGGTATTAAACAGGTAGTTTTTGATAGAAATGGTTATTTATACCATGGTCGTGTTCAGTCATTAGCTGAAGGCGCACGTGAAGCTGGTTTAAACTTTTAATTCAAGAAGAAGATGTCAACTATCAACATAAAAAGAGTAAAATCAAGCGAAATCGAATTAAAAGATCGCTTAGTAAGCATCCAGCGTGTTGCCAAGGTAACCAAGGGTGGTCGTACTTTCAGTTTTTCAGCTATCGTAGTGGTAGGTGATGAGAATGGAGTAGTAGGCTACGGTTTGGGTAAAGCTAAAGAGGTAACTGAGGCCATTGCTAAAGGTGTAGATGATGCTAAAAAGAACTTGGTTAAAGTTCCAATTATCAACAATACTATTCCTCATGAGCAAATTGGTAAGTTTTCTGGAGGCTTTGTATTTCTTAAACCTGCTGCAAACGGTACCGGTGTAATTGCTGGTGGGGCTATGCGTGCAGTTTTAGAGAGTGCTGGCGTACACAACGTATTGGCAAAATCAAAAGGATCGTCTAACCCACACAACGTGGTAAAAGCAACTGTATCTGCCTTGTCGCAAATGCGTGATGCCTATACCGTGGCTCAACAACGTGGCGTAGATTTGAATAAAGTATTTAACGGATAATGATCATGGCGAAGATTAAAATTACCCAAATTAAGAGCGTAATCGATAGAAGCGAACGCCAGAAAAAAACAATGCAGGCTTTAGGTTTATCTAAAATTAGCCAGTCTGTAGAAGTAGAAGCTACCCCGGCTATTATCGGGATGGTGAGAAAAGTTAATCATTTAGTAGCCGTAGAAAGCATTTAATTATGAACTTAAGTAATTTAAAACCTGCAGAAGGTTCAACAAAAAGTAGAAAACGTATTGGCCGTGGTACCGGATCGGGCCGTGGTGGTACGTCAACCCGTGGACACAAAGGTGCGGGCTCACGTTCAGGCTACAAAAGTAAAGTAGGTTTTGAGGGTGGTCAAATGCCATTGCAACGTCGTGTACCTAAAGTAGGTTTCAAAAACGTAAACCGCATTGAATATGTAGGCATCAACTTAGATACCTTACAAACTTTGGCCGATAAATTTAAATTATCTGCTATTGATTTTGATGTGTTAAAAGCTCACGGTTTGGCTTCTAAAAACGACTTGGTAAAAATCTTAGGTCGTGGCGAAGTAAAATCTAAATTAGAAGTTAAGGCTCACGCTTTTACTGCAACCGCTCAAAAAGCAATTGAAGCAGCAGGCGGAACCAGCGTTAAATTGTAAGCATGAAAAAGCTGTTCACCACACTATCCAACATTTGGAAAATTGAAGATTTAAGAGCGAGAATTTTATTCACGCTCTTATGTCTTTTAATATACCGCATAGGTTCGTTTATTGTATTGCCAGGGGTAAATCCAGCATCGTTAAACACCGAAGAAAAAGAAGGCTTATTAGGCCTTTTGAATATGTTTGCTGGCGGATCGTTCTCTAGAGCTTCTATATTTGCCTTGGGTGTAATGCCGTATATTTCTGCATCTATTGTGATGCAATTGTTGGGCATTGTAGTCCCGTATTTTCAAAAATTACAAAAAGACGGTGAAACTGGTCGTAAAACCATTAATCAGCTTACACGCTATTTAACCATTATTCTTACCGCATTACAGGCTACTGCCTATGTTAGTTCGCAAATTGCGGCCGATGCGAAAATTATGGCTGAGCCATTATTTACCATTTCTTCTATGTTTATTTTAACCGCAGGTACGCTATTTGTAATGTGGTTAGGAGAGAAAATTACCGACAAAGGTATTGGTAACGGTATTTCATTAATCATTATGGTGGGTATTATTGCCCAGCTGCCTTACGGTATTTTTGCCGAATTTGCTACCCGTATGGAAGGCAATGGAGGTTTAATTCCATTCATTATTGAGATTGCTGCCTTGTTCTTTGTGGTAATGTTTACCATTTTAATTGTACAAGGGGTACGTAAAATACCTGTACAGTATGCGAAAAAACAAGTGGGTTCTAAACAAGTAGGTGGTGTACGTCAGTACATTCCATTAAAAGTAAATGCGGTGGGTGTAATGCCTATCATTTTTGCCCAAGCCATTATGTTTATTCCGGCAACCATGATGCAATTCTTCCCGAATGCGCAGTCGTCTATTTTGGCATCGTTTAGTGATTATACCTCATTGGCTTATAACCTAACCTTTGCCTTATTAATTATTGTATTTACATTTATCTATACAGCCATTACAGTTAATCCAACTCAAATGTCTGACGATATGAAGAAAAACGGTGGTTTTGTACCAGGTATTCAGCCAGGTAAAGCTACCGGCGATTTTATTGATGCCATTGTGTCTAAAGTAACCTTACCGGGTGCTGTATTTTTGGCCATTATTGCTATTCTCCCATCCTTTGCAAATAAGCTTGGTGTGAATAGTCAATTTGCTCACTTCTATGGCGGTACTTCTCTATTAATTTTAGTAGGGGTAGTATTAGATACTTTGCAACAAATTGAAAGTCACCTATTAATGCGTCATTACGACGGGTTGATGCAATCAGGTAGAATTAAGGGTCGTAACCCTGGTTCAACTGGAGCAATTTAATGTTCCATGTCAAAAATCTATTATAAGTCTATCGAAGAGATAGCACTCATAAAAGAGAGTTCTTTGCTTCTTTCAAAAACCCACGGAGAAATTGCCAAGGCAATAGCTCCGGGAGTATCTACTGCTTCGCTAAATGAATTGGCGGAAACGTACATTAAAGATCATGGTGGAATTCCAGCCTTTTTAAATTATGGCGGTTTTCCTTACTCTTTATGCATCTCTATTAATGATCAGGTGGTACACGGATTTCCGAGTGCTTATGTGCTCAAAGAAGGTGATTTAGTTTCGGTTGATTGCGGTGTTATATTACATGATTTTTACTCCGATTCGGCTTATACCTATCCAATAGGAGAAATTTCGCAAGAACACGCTCAATTGCTTAAAGTAACCAAAGAGTGTTTAGTATTAGGCATAGAAAAAGCGGTAGTGGGCAATAGAACTGGTGATATAGGTTTTGCCATTCAAGAACATGCTGAAAAGCACGGATATGGAGTGGTAAGGGAATTGGTTGGCCACGGGGTGGGCGTAAAGCTTCACGAAAAACCCGAAGTGCCTAACTACGGAAAACGGGGGAGTGGCGTGAAATTGGAAGAAGGTATGGTAATTGCCATAGAGCCCATGATTAACCTTGGTAAAGCCGGGGTTAAGTTTTGGGAAGATGGTTGGACCGTGAGTACAATTGATGCGAAAGCATCGGCTCATTATGAGCATACAGTGGCAATAAAGAAAGGGAAAGCAGAAGTTTTAACTACTTTCCAATTTATAGAAGAAGTTTTAGATTAAAAATTTAAAAGTTCAGAAAATTTTATTTAATTTTGCGTCCCCGATAATACGGGTATAATTGAGTAATAATCAATAAAATATGGCCAAACAGGCTTCGATTGAACAAGACGGCATAATTAAAGAAGCGTTATCAAACGCAATGTTTCGTGTAGAATTAGAAAACGGACACGAAATTATTGCGCATATATCGGGTAAAATGCGGATGCATTACATTAAAATTTTACCTGGCGATAAAGTAAAACTAGAAATGTCGCCTTATGATTTATCAAAAGGCAGAATAACTTATAGATATAAATAACAATGAAAGTTAGAGCATCCATTAAAAAGCGTAGTGCTGATTGTAAAATCATCCGCCGAAAAGGGAAACTTTTTGTAATTAACAAAAAGAATCCAAAGTATAAACAACGTCAAGGATAATATAATTCGCTAAAAAAATATGGCAAGGATATCAGGTATTGATTTACCAAGAAACAAAAGAGGAGAAATTGGGCTAACCTACATTTATGGTATTGGCAGATCTACGGCGCAAAGCATCTTAGATAAAGCCGGTATTAGCTACGATGTAAAAGTGCAAGACTGGACAGATGCTCAGTTAACACAGATTCGTAATCTCATTAACGATGAGATCAAAGTGGAAGGTGCTTTACGTTCTGAAGTTCAATTGAATATCAAACGCTTAATGGATATTGGTTGCTACCGTGGCCTACGCCACCGTAAAGGCTTGCCTACTCGTGGACAGCGTACCAAAAACAACTCACGTACCCGTAAAGGAAAACGTAAAACAGTTGCAAACAAGAAAAAAGCTACTAAATAATTGATAGATAGGAGTGTTAAATTTTAATCTGCTCATATCTGGAATAACAAGATAAAAATTAGCATGAGAGTGCCGGGGTAAATAAAATTACTACCTCAAGTCTCCCATCTAAAATCTAAAAAAAACATGGCAAAAACTAAAAAAGTAACCAAAAAACGTATTGTTGTTATCGAGCCTGTAGGTCAGGCACATATCAATGCTACTTTCAACAATATTATTGTAACCCTTACTAACATTCAGGGCCAAACTATCTCTTGGTCATCTGCTGGTAAAATGGGTTTCAAAGGTTCTAAAAAGAATACCCCTTATGCTGCTGGTCAAGCTGCTTCCGATTGCGGTAAAGTAGCCCACGATTTAGGCTTGCGTAAGGTAGAAGTATTTGTAAAAGGTCCGGGCGCTGGTCGTGAATCAGCTATCCGTACATTACAAACCGTAGGAATTGATGTTTTATCAATTAAAGACATCACCCCGATGCCACACAATGGCTGTCGTCCTCCGAAACGTAGAAGAGTTTAATCAACCAATTTTTTAAAGCTAAGATTCGCCCCGTATAGCGGGAACGATACTTTAAAACACACAAACATGGCAAGATACACCGGACCTAAGTCCAAAATCGCCCGTAGATTCAGAGAGCCAATTTTTGGCCCGGATAAGGCATTAGAAAGAAAAAATTATGGTCCTGGTATGCACGGACCAAACAAGCGTAGAGGTAAACAATCTGAGTACGCTGTTCAGCTACAAGAAAAACAAAAAGTTAAGTACACGTACGGAGTTTTAGAACGTCAGTTCGAAAACCTATTCCACAAAGCATCTTCTAAAGATGGTATTACAGGTGAAAACTTATTAAAATTCTTAGAAGCTCGTTTAGATAACGTGGTATATCGTTTAGGCATAGCCCCAACCCGTTCTGCAGCCCGCCAATTGGTTGGTCACAAACACATTACCGTAAATGGCGAAGTGGTAAACATTGCATCGTTCAGTGTACGTTCTGGTGATGTGGTAGCCGTTCGTGAGCGTTCACAAACTTTAGAAGCCATTACTCAATCGGTAGCTGGGCGTACCATCAACAAATTCAGTTGGTTAGAATGGGATGCTAAAAATTTAACAGGAAAGTTTTTAAACTACCCTAACCGCGACGAAATTCCAGAAAATATTAAGGAAAACTTAATCGTCGAGCTATACTCTAAATAAGCTGATCATCCTGAGTTTTTATGCTCAGGATTGTTCATTTATGTTAAACTAACATTAAAATTAAACGATATAATGGCAATATTAGCATTTCAAAAACCAGATAAGGTAATTATGCAGAAATCAACAGATTTCGATGGAACGTTTGAATTTCGTCCCTTAGAACCTGGTTTCGGCGTTACCATTGGTAATGCTTTACGCAGAATTTTGCTTTCTTCATTAGAAGGATACGCAATTACTTCTGTACGTTTCTCTGGCGTATCTCACGAGTTTTCTACTATCAAAGGTGTGGTAGAAGATGTAACCGAGATCATTTTGAACTTGAAACAAGTACGTTTCAGCAAAACTGGCGATTCTGGCGATTCAGAAAAAATCTTTGTAATCATCAATGGCCAAGATCAATTTAAAGCCGGTGATATCACTAAATTCTCGAATAACTTTACCGTATTAAACCCCGATTTAGTGGTTTGCAATATGGAATCATCAGTTACTTTAGAAATTGAGTTAACCGTAAATAAAGGTCGTGGATATATCTCTGCAGAAGAAAACAAAAATGCCGACGCAGTAGTGGGTGTAATTGCTATCGACTCTATTTATACCCCAATTAAAAACGTTAAATATACCATCGAAAACTTTCGAGTTGAGCAAAAAACCGACTACGAGAAATTGGTATTAGATATTTCTACCGATGGTTCTATCCACCCGGAAGAAGCATTGAAAGAAGCAGCTAAAATTTTGATTCACCATTTTATGTTATTCTCTGATGAGAACATCATGTTAGAATCTCAAGCAAAAGAAGAAACCAAAGAAGTTGACGAGGAAATTTTACACATGCGTAAAATCTTAAAAACCGAATTGGTAGATCTAGATTTATCTGTACGTGCCCTAAACTGCTTAAAAGCAGCGGATATCCGTTCGCTTGCCGAGTTAGTTTCGTACGACGTAGCAGATATGCTTAAATTCAGAAACTTTGGTAAAAAATCATTAACCGAAATTCAAGACTTAGTTAAATCTAAAGGCTTATCATTCGGCATGAACCTGTCTAAATTTAAATTAGACGAAGAATAATACATTAATTTATAAGCGACGTGTTCGTAATTCCCTCAACAGAGACGGTACGATCACGAAAATCGAAGAACAATGAGACACGGAAAAAAAATCAATCACTTAGGCCGCACCGATACCCATCGCAAGGCTATGTTGGCCAATATGGCCTCTTCGCTTATTTTACACAAGCGCATTACCACTACCTTGGCCAAAGCAAAAGCTTTACGCCAATATGTAGAACCCTTAATTACTAAATCTAAGAGCGATACTACCCACTCACGTCGTACCGTATTTAGCTATTTAAAAGATAAAGAAGCGGTTACTATTTTATTCCGAGAAATTGCAGAGAAAGTAGCTACCCGCCCTGGTGGTTATACCCGTATTTTAAAATTGGCTAACCGTTTAGGTGATAATGCAGAAATGTCTATCATTGAGTTGGTTGATTACAACACAACCTTTACCCAGGGTGCCGAAGCCGGTGCTGCTAAAAAGAAAAGCCGTAGAGGTGGTGCAGCTAGCAAAGCTAAAGTTGCAGATGCTCCTGTAGTAGCTAAAGAAGTAGTAGAAACTGCTCCTGTTGCAGAGGAAGTAGCTGAAGAAGCACCGATTGCAGAGGAAACAGTAGAAACACCGGTAGAAGTAGTTGCTGATGAAACGCCAATTGCAGAGGAAGTTGAAGAAACTCCAGTAGCCGAAGCAACAGAAGAAGCACCAGCAGCTGATGCAGCAGAAAAAGCTCCTGAAGAGCCTGCAGCAGAATAAGCAAAACATACATATTTTAAAGCCCCGAACAACCGTTCGGGGCTTTTTTTATGTCGTCTATCTAGAAAGATATACCACTCGTCGGAAATACCTTGTTAATGCCGTGTAGCGGGCTCATTTTTGTGTTTAACCTTAACCAAAAATGAGCCTATGAAAAAGATATATTTTAGTTTGTTTGTACTGCTTGCTATGCTTGCGGCTACAAGTTGTAAAAAAGATGAACCGGTTCCCACCCTTTCGGTTTTAGAACAAAAAATTTTAGGAAAATGGACCTGGACCCAATATTCAGATACCCATATACCTGCCGACCTTAATGATGTTACTTACGATATGCCTGGAGGAAGCTCTATGGAGTTTTTAAATGCAAATTTACCCGATAACTTTATCTATTTCGATGGTGGGTTTCTTACTAAAGCTAAATGGGTTGCATTTGATGATACGTCATTCATTGCTGAAATTAATGGTGGGCCAACACAACTTACAGTCAAGAATGCAACACCAACAAGTATGGTTTTGGAGAATACATCAACAAGTAATGGTATACAACATATCGTTAGCTTTACTTTAACCAAGCCTTAATACTACTTTTATAATTTTCTGCCATCCTGTCATAAGCGGGGTGGCTTTTTTCTGCCTCAAAAAGTTCATTTCTGCCAATTAGGTGGCTTTTACAGCTTGGCATGTTGCTTGATACTAGGCTAATAATTCAATACAACATTGAATACATTAAGGAAAGAAAATTATGTCAAAAATTATTGGAATCGATTTAGGAACTACCAACTCATGTGTTGCCG
>JAIPAN010000104.1 GCA_021740025.1 Sphingobacteriaceae bacterium | reverse complement strand
TTAGAGCAATTTGAGATCACAGCATCTATGCCATAGGTATCGTGGTAAGCCCGCACAAAATGATCGGAACTGGCTTTAGAAGCCGAGTAAGGGCTATGCGGATCGTAAGCTGTAGTTTCGGTAAACAGCTCGGTGCCTTCGCCCAAAGTACCGTACACCTCATCGGTAGAAACGTGATAAAAACGAGTTTTATCGAATTTGCCAGCCCAATGTTTGCGGGCAGCGTTTAATAAATTTACGGTGCCCAACACGTTGGTTACCACAAATTCTAGCGGGTTACTTATAGAACGATCTACATGTGATTCGGCCGCTAAATGAATCACCGCATCGGGTTGTTCTTTCTCAAATAATTGATCAATGAAGGCTGCATCGGTAATATCACCTTTTACAAAACGATAATTGGGCTGCTGTTCTACATCGCTTAAATTCATCAAATTACCGGCATAGGTTAATTTATCGAGATTGATAATCTGATAATCAGGGTACGTGTTTACGAAACGCCGAACCACATGCGAACCAATAAATCCGGCACCGCCGGTGATGATGATTTTTTTCATAGTATTAAATAGGATGCTCTAAAAGATACTGCTCCCAGGCCCAAGCCGAACGCATCATGTCGGTTAAATCTAAGTCCGCTTTCCAGCCCAATTGGCTTTCGGCTTTGTGCACATCGCCATATACTTGCTCCACATCTCCTGGGCGACGTGGACCAACTTCATAGTTCAGTTTTTGACCACTTACGGCTTCAAAAGTTTTTATTACTTCTAACACCGTACTGCCTTTGCCGGTACCAATATTAAATACCTCGTAATTCGCAGCGCTTGGTTTTTGCAATGCCTTTAAAGCCGCCACGTGCGCCTTGGCTAAATCTACCACGTGAATATAATCGCGAACGCATGAACCATCGGCTGTAGCATAATCGGTACCAAAAACGGTTAATTTTTCTCGTTTACCACTGGCTGTTTGCGTAATAAAAGGAACCAAATTTTGGGGTACACCAATAGGCAATTCCCCAATTTTAGCCGATGCATGCGCACCAACTGGGTTAAAATAACGCAATGAACTCACTTTTAAACTCTTTTTTACAGCAGCGGTTTCTTGCAAAATTTCTTCGGCAATTTGCTTGGTATTGCCATAGGGTGATTGCGCTGGTTTTACCGCTGCATGTTCGGTTACGGGCAATACATCGGGTTGGCCATAAACGGTACAACTAGACGAAAACACAAAATTGACGTCCTTTTCACCGCAATAATTTAGCAGATTTACTAAAGAAAATAAGTTGTTTCGATAATATTTTAAGGGTTCTACCACCGATTCTCCTACCGCTTTATACGCAGCAAAATGAATGATATTTTGGATAGCATGCGCTGCAAAGAAGTCTTTCACGGCCTGCTCATCACATAAATCGAGGTTAAAAAATGTAGGTTTTACACCCGTAATCTCCGCGATTTGATCGAGTATCTTACTGCTCGAATTGCTCAAATTATCTACAATAATGGGCTCGTAACCAGCGGAAATTAATTCCACCACGGTATGCGAACCTATGTAGCCGATTCCGCCGGTAACCAAAATTTTTTGAGCACTCATTATTTATTGTAATACGTAAAATCTTTGTGTTGTATTTCTTGTTCGGGCAACGATTTAAAGTACTCGTAAGTAATTTTTAAACCTTCGGCACGATCTACTTTTGGCTCCCAACCCAATAACGTTTTGGCCTTGGTAATGTCGGGACGACGTTGTTTCGGATCATCGGTAGGCAGGGGTTCAAATACCATTTTCTGCTTGGTACCGGTAAGCTTTATAATTTCTTCGCCAAATTGTTTGATGGTAATTTCATCGGGGTTACCTATGTTTACCGGTAGCACATAATCCGAAAATAACAAACGGTAAATACCCTCTACCAAATCATCTACATAACAAAACGAACGGGTTTGTGAACCATCGCCAAATACAGTTAAATCTTCGCCACGCAAAGCCTGGCCAATAAAGGCGGGCAATACTCGGCCATCGTTTAGCCGCATACGAGGGCCGTAGGTATTAAAAATACGCACAATTCGGGTTTCTAAACCATGAAACGTATGGTAAGCCATAGTCATGGCTTCTTGAAAACGCTTGGCTTCATCGTATACACCTCTTGGGCCTACGGGGTTTACATTGCCCCAATATTCCTCGGGTTGTGGGTTCACAGTTGGGTCGCCATACACTTCGGATGTAGAGGCTATGAGAATTCGAGCATTCTTTTTTCGGGCCAAGCCCAATAAATTATGAATACCTAAAGAACCAACTTTAAGGGTTTGTATAGGAATTTTTAAATAATCGATGGGGCTTGCTGGCGATGCAAAATGCAAAATATAGTCTAGCTTGCCGGGTACGTTTACATAGGTAGAAACATCGTGGTGGCAAAATTCGAAGTTTTCTAATTTGAACAAATGTTCAATATTACGCAAATCGCCGGTAATTAAATTATCCATAGCGATTACATGGAAATCTTCCCTAATAAATCGGTCGCATAAATGCGATCCTAAAAACCCGGCGGCTCCGGTAATTAATACCCTTTTTCTGCCCATTAGTTTATCAATTTACGACCAATACTGTTATAATAAAATCCTAGGTCGATCATTTTTTGTAAATCGTACAAATTACGGCCATCAAAAACTGTTTTATTTTTCAATTTCTGAGCCAATATTTCAAAATCGGGATTGCGAAACACCGACCATTCGGTGGCAATTAATAGGGCATCAGCATCATTTAGGGCCTCGTAAGCATTTTCTGAAAAACTAATCGTATCGCCTAACAAACGTTTTACATTGGGCATCGCTTCCGGATCGAAAGCCACCACCTGAGCGCCTGCTTTTAGCAATTCTTCAATAATATATAAAGCCGGTGCTTCGCGAATATCATCGGTTTCGGGTTTAAAAGCCAAACCCCAAAGCGCAAACTTTTTTCCAACTAAATTGCCCCCAAAATAGTTTTTTACTTTTTCAACAAGCACTTTTTTTTGTGTTTCGTTTACTTCCATTACGGAATTTAAAATTTTAAATTCGTAACCAATTTCATCAGCAGATTTGGCCAAGGCCTGTACATCTTTGGGGAAACAAGAACCGCCGTAGCCAATGCCAGGGAAAAGAAAGCGTTTACCAATGCGATCATCGGCGCCAATACCTTTTCGAACCGCATCTACATCTGCTCCTACCAATTCGCATACATTGGCAATTTCGTTCATGAAGGTAATTTTGGTCGCCAAAAACGAGTTGGCCGCATATTTTGTTAATTCTGATGAGCGTTCGTCCATAAAAATAATCGGATTGCCTTGGCGAACATAGGGGCCATACAATTCGCTCATGAGTTTTTGCGCTCGTTCGCTGGTTGTTCCTACCACTACCCGATCGGGCTTCATAAAATCGTCAACTGCGACACCTTCTCTCAAAAATTCGGGGTTGGAAACCACATCTACTTCTACCGAAGTATGTTGGGTGAAAATGGCTTTAACTCTATCGGCAGTACCCACGGGCACAGTCGATTTGGTAATCACCACTTTATAATCGGTAATAATGTTAGCAATATCTTTAGCAGCCCCCAATACATAAGTCAAATCTGCGGCACCATCACCACCCGGAGGGGTTGGCAGTGCTAAAAAAATTAATTGAGCATCTTCTATAGCTTTCGCCAAATTGGTAGTAAAACGTAAACGACCCTGTTCAATATTTCTATTAAATAGTACATCTAAGCCAGGTTCATAAATTGGGAGCTGTCGATTTTTTAGTTGAGCTACCTTATCTTCGTTAATATCTACACAAGTCACCATATTGCCAGTTTCCGACAAACAGGTACCTGTAACAAGTCCCACATATCCGGTTCCAACTACAGCTATTTTCATTTCAAATTATTCTTTTGTGCATTTAATAGTAACTTCGACAAAGATACGATTTTTAGATGCTTTTACTATATCGCTGCAGCCTGTCAATTTATTATTTGCTTATTAAATTTGCATCCCTTTGGAACCCCAAAGCCAAACTTTGGGTAAACGGGCGGCGTCATTGGGAAGAAAGACTGCTAAATAAAGTAGGCAAAATTGAGTCGAGTGTATGGTTTCATTTTGCATCTTTGGGTGAGTTTGAACAAGGCCGCCCTGTAATGGAAGCACTTAAAAAAGCAGAACCCGCAACAAACATTATTATCAGCTTTTTTTCTCCTTCTGGATATGAAATCCGAAAAAATTACCCTTTGGCCAAGGCGGTGTGTTATCTACCCTTAGATAGTCCGAGGAACGCACAAAAATTCATAGAACTTATTAAACCAACGTATGCTGTATTCACCAAATACGAATACTGGTTTTACTTCTTTAGAACATTACACCGGCAACATATTCCGCTCTACATCGTTTCGGGTATTTTTAGAAAAAATCAAGTTTTTTTTAAATGGTATGGTGATTTTTACCGGCAAATGCTGGGCTTAATTACTTACTTTTTTGTACAAAATGAAGAAAGTAAATCACTATTAAACAGTTTGGGGATCACCCAGGTTGAAGTGAGTGGCGACACCCGTTTTGACCGAGTGGCCGAAAATGCCAAAAACAAAAAAGAACTGAAAGATATTGAAGCCTTTTGTGGAAGCTCGAAGGTAATGGTAGCCGGCAGTACGTGGCCTACTGATGAAGAGTTATTAAATACGATAATTAAAAGCTATACCGATTGGAAATTCATCATTGCTCCGCACGAAATTGCGGAAACAAATATTCAAGGGCTAGAAAAACAATTGCTTGGAAAAACGATTCGCTATTCGAAGTTGAAAGCGCATAAATCTGCACTTCCACAAGTGCTTATTATTGATAATATTGGCTTACTCTCGTCGCTTTATGCGTATGGAACTATCGCCTACATTGGTGGCGGGTTTGGCAAAGGCATTCACAATACCTTAGAGGCGGCCGCTTTTGGCTTACCCGTTATTTTTGGCCCTAAGTATCAAATATTTCAAGAAGCAAAAGATTTGATTGAGCTAAAAGCGGGCTTCAGCATAAGCAACCAAGCCGAGTTAAACAACTGTTTTAAACTGCTGCAAGCCGATACCCACAAAGAAGCCGGAAAGCAGGCAAAAGCTTACGTAGATAGCCATACAGGGGCTACTGCTCAAATTTTGAAAAAGATTTTAACTTAATTTGTAGGCGTTTTCACCAAAC
>JAIPAN010000103.1 GCA_021740025.1 Sphingobacteriaceae bacterium | reverse complement strand
AAAATCTCGTCCCAACCAATAATTTGGCGCCCTTTGCTGTTTAGATACTTTTCAATACGCTGTATGAAATAACTTTGTAAGTGATGTTCATCTTTTAATTTTAAATTTTTGATGCGTTTTTGGCAATAGGGACATACTTTCCAACGTGTTTTTGGCGATTCGTCGCCGCCAATGTGTATGTAGGTACTCGGGAAAAGTGTCATCACTTCATCCAATACATTTTCTAAAAATGTAAACGTTTGGTCTTTACCTGCACAATACACATCGTCAAAAACTCCCCATTTTTCCGCAGCTGAAAATGGACCAGGATTATCTCCACAAGCCAATTCCGGATAGGCAGAAAGTGCCGCTAAAGAGTGACCCGGCATTTCAATTTCTGGAATGATGGTAATAAAACGTTGCTGGGCATAGGCTACTACTTCTTTTATTTCCTCTTGTGTATAAAAGCCTCCATACGGGGTTTGATCGAATAGTTGTGGCATACGATCGTGGTAATTGCCCACCAAGGTTTGGGCTCTATAGCCACCAACCTGCGTAAGTTTGGGGTATTTTTTAATCTCTATACGCCAGCCTTGATCTTCGGTTAAATGCCAATGAAAGGTATTTAATTTATAGGTGGCTAATAAATCGATATATTCTTTAATAAAGGATATGGGAAAGAAATGACGCCCCACATCTAAATGCATACCCCGATAGCTGTAACGAGGCCAATCTTCAATATCAAGTCCTTGTAAAAGAATTCGATCTGATTTTTCTGGAAATAATTGCACCAGGGTTTCAGCTGCATAAAACATTCCCGCTCCTTTTCCTTTTAATTCAACTTGCTTCTCATCAATATGCAAAGTATACGATTCGGGTTTATAGAGCGCATCGGTATTTTCTATTAAGCTGATGCAAGCACCCTCTGGCTTAAGCACCAAGTTAACTTTAAGACCATAGGTTTGCAAAATATAGCTTTGAAGCATTTTAGCGATGGGTAAATTCTCATTTGTGCCGTAAGCTATGCGGGTTTGCGCATCTAATACAAATTGCTGGCTAGTATTTGTTATTTTTTGTGGTGCCGGAATAAGCACAGTGCTTTGATTAACGTTTTGGGCTAATGCAGGCAGCGTGAAGCAGGCAAAACAAATTGCCCAAAATTTAAATTTGGTCATAAAGTTAGCTTTATATACCAAATCTAAAAAAAAGAATGATTTTTTAAGCGTGTTCTTTTGCGGCTAAATAACGTTCGGCCTCTAATGCAGCCATGCAACCGGTACCAGCAGCAGTAATGGCTTGGCGCCACATGGTATCTTGCACATCGCCACAGGCAAATACACCTTCGATATTGGTTTGGGTGCTATCTGGTTTGGTAATGAGGTAACCGGTGGCATCCATTTCTAAAATACCTTTAAATAATTCGGTATTGGGGTGATGTCCAATGGCCACAAAAAATCCGGTAACGGCAAATGTTTGTTCGGTTTGATCTTGATTATTTTTAACACGAACACCAGTTACATTTTGGCCATCGCCTACAATTTCTTGTGTTTCGGTATGGTAGTGCACCGTAATATTGGAGGTGTTTAACACCCTGTTTACCATGGCTTTAGAAGCTTTAAACTCTCCTTTACGTACTATCATGTGTACGTGTTTGCACAATTTGGCTAAATAAGTGGCTTCTTCGCAGGCAGTATCTCCTGCACCTACAATGGCTACATCTTGGCCTTTAAAAAAGAAACCATCGCATACGGCACAGGCCGATACACCAAAGCCGTTGTATTTTTGTTCACTTTCTAAACCTAGCCATTTTGCTGAAGCACCAGTGGCAATAATAACGGTATCGGCAGTAATTGTTTTATTCTCATCGATTACTACTTGGCGTGGGCTAACTGAAAAATCGACCTTGGTAGCGTAACCAAAACGGATATCGGTACCAAACCGAGCGGCTTGTTCGCGAAAATCTTCCATCATCTGTGGCCCCATAACTCCTTTCGGGTAGCCTGGGAAATTTTCTACATCGGTAGTTTGGGTTAACTGACCTCCGGGTACAATGCCGGTATACAATAGGGGTTTTAAATCTGCTCTAGCGGCATAAATAGCGGCGGTATAGCCGGCTGGGCCCGATCCGATAATTAGACAATGTACGTGTTCGATTTCTGTTGACATATGGAATTTAATGAGCTTCAAATTTAGTAGTTTAAAAAGGCATAGACAAGCCTTGAGGAAATTAATAGCTTATAAAATTTGGTACACTTATTGAATGAATATGCTAAACACCGATAGCATATGAATACGATTAACAAGCACACAGCATCTATTTTTTTGGGTTTATGTTTCATTTTCTTTTGCGAAAGCACCCTTTTCGCACAAAATAAAGCAAGTTCCGATGACTTATTTACAGAAGCTCGTAAAGAAGCCTTTGATGCTAAAAATTACAAAAAAGCTATCCGTTTAGCGCAAGAAGCTTTAGTATTAAGCCCTAATTACACCGATATTCAGGTTTTTTTAGGTAGACTATACACTTGGACCGAAAAAACAGATAGCGCCAGATATATATTTAAAAAAGTACTAAGCGCAAATCCATTGCACGAAGATGCGTTACAAGCCAATTTCGATCTGGAATATTGGAACGAACGCTTTCCGAGAGCATTGGAAATTGCTGAAGTAGCGGTTGAGGCATACCCAAATCGGGAAAATTTTACCACAGATAAGGCCAAAGCACTTCGGGCCATGGGTAAAGCACAAGAAGCCTTAAACACCATTGATGCCTTTTTAAGCAGTCATTCGGCAAGTACCGATTTGCAAAATTTGCAAGTAAACTTAAAAAACGAACTCAGTGTTTACAGATTGGGGCTAAATTACTCGTTTACCTATTTTGATAAACGTTTTACACAGCCTTGGCAATTAGCGGGTTTAAGTTTGGGCAAACAGTACCGTTGGGGTTCGGTAAATATGGGTATAAATTATGCCCATCGTTTTGGTTCAGATGCTACTGAATTTGAGTTAGAATCTTATCCATCTCTTGCAAAAGGGCTTTATGCCTATGTTGGAGGCGCTAGCTCCATCTCGAGTTACGGCTTATTTGCAAAATATAGAGTGGGCCTGTCTCTGTATAAAAGCTTGGGTCGTGGCTTTGAATTAGAAGCCGGATTTAGACACTTACGCTTTAGCGATAATACCACTGTTTATGTAGCAGGTTTAGGAAAATACCTAGGAAATAGCTTTGTTCAGTTGCGTACCTACCTTACGCCCAATAGCAATGGGTTATCTAATTCATTTACCTTATCTAATCGATTTTACCTCAGCGATAATCGTTTCGATTATTTGGGATTTAGTGTGGGTACGGGTGTTTCGCCCGATGATAAAGCACAGGTAAATAACCTAACCAATCAACTACAAACGTTTAAAGTGGGTGCTGAATATTCGAGAAATGTGCGCCAAAAAACAACGCTATCGGTATCTATAAATTGGATTAATGAAGAATATTTGGCCAGTACCTTTGGCAACCAGTTTGGTGCTAATTTTAGCATTCAGCACCGTTTTAGGTAACTAAAATTCAGTTAATTCAGTTTCCGGAACGAGTTGTTTAGTTTTCATAAACAACTCGTTCCTTTGTTTATACGCTTTTAAGCCATCTGTAAGTTCTTTTTGTTTGGCTGTATTTTCAATAGGTTCTATATCCATGTTAGGGGCAATTTTAAATAGCTGTTCACCATCTATAAAAAATAAGCCAGATATGTAGTTTCTTAATTCAGATTTTACTTGTTTTAGCGGATATTGGTGAACATTTCTAAAGGTTTTAACCGTATCCAAGCCTTCGCCTAACCAAGTAGCTACCCCAGGTCTTTTTACCCCGTAATTTTTAGTCAAAAAAGCAAGTAAAGAGGGTGCTATATCAAAATGAGAGGATATGGAAGCAATTCGTGCAGGCTTTTTTAACATGGATGAATAAATCATAAAGGGCACGTGATAGCGGTCTATTTTTGTACTCAAGGGAATTTCTGGCAAACGGTGATCGCCGGTTATGATAAAAATAGTGTGGGCATACCAATCGGTTTTTTTAGCAGCTGCAAAAAAATCTTTTAAGGCCTCATCAGCATACAATATTGTGGAGTATACCTGCGCATATTGGCGGTATTCTGCTTTTTTAGCTTCGCTTATACCCATTTTTTTTAAACGCTGCTCCATGAGCTGCACATAGGCTTGCTGGTTGGGCACCTGATAAGGCGTATGCATACTAATGGTTTGCAAATACGCTAAAAAGGGCTTTTTTTGACTGAAAACCGTGTTATCTAACGCTCGGCGATAAAGTTCCCTATCGGGATATCCCCAACTTTCTCCAGCTGAGTTAGAGGCCATTTTTACGTACTTAGTGGAGAAATGCTGCTTTCCTATTAATTCATCAATGCCTTGATTTTTTAGAAATACATCTTGTTGATCGAACTGTAAATTGGTGCCAGCCATGAAACTAGTACGGTACCCTGATTTTTTAAGTACCCGTATTAAACTCAGTTGTTTCGGCATTGCTTCGCCTAGTTGATTAAAACCTTGTTCTGCAAAAGGTAAAGAGCCCAAAATGGAAGGTAAAGCTGCAAAGGTACGGCCTTGTGCTGAAAGGAAGTTTTCCCAATACAAACTATGCCTAGCTAAACTATCTAAAAAGGGAGTAAAACTTCCTAAATAGGCTCCTTGGCCACTAAATGCACGCCCCAAGCCTTCCACTTGAATAATCACAATATTAGGTTTTTGGCCAGCATCGGTTGTAAAAAATGACCCCAAAACATCTGGTGTATTTTCGGTATGCAAAAACGGATACTTACTATTTATATACTTAAATGAGGATTTGTCTAGTGTAGTTACGTCCGATGATTTAGTAGCTGAATCGTCAAAAAAATAGCTAGAAGCATGTTCTAAAAAATAGCCTAATTTATTAGTGCTTAGGTTAAACTCGTACTCATTTTTAAACCAGGCATTTTGGGGTGCGCTTGCTACATTAAAATAACATAAGATAGCGCCAATGCTTATACCTAGCACGCCTGGATAAAAACCCAAAAGTGGGCGGAGGTAGAGTGCATAAAGTACAATCCAAAAGATAGAAATGGGGAAAAACACAATAAAAAAGTTTACTACCGAGAAGTCGCCGGCGGCTTTGGTGGTTTGTACAATTTCGGAAAAAGTATAACCAAATAAATCGGCACCAAGAGGTACTAATGCGGTAGAAAAATAGT
>JAIPAN010000102.1 GCA_021740025.1 Sphingobacteriaceae bacterium | reverse complement strand
GCATATAATTTTGCCCCAAGCCTTTGTACAATAATATTGGTATAATAATCTTGCAAATTTTTGGCAATTCTAGATACCATGGCAGCGCCAACGGCTAAGCCAATGAGTCGTAAAATGCCCCCAATAAATTCTGAACGGCCAAGGCTACCGCGTTTTTCGATAAAATTATCGACTATTTTACCTGTAATGTGCGGATCGAGAAGGGAAAATACCATGTTTAGGGCGGCTAGTAAAAGTGCCAGCGCCAATAAACCCTTATAATTTTTTAAATACTGTAGTAATATGTTCATGTGTTACAAAAATAACAAAGGGAACGAGGTATTTACCCCATTCCCTTTGCTTATAATTTTTTATTGCCATTAAACCGTCATGATATCTTTTTCTTTGGCTTCGGCATGGGTATCTACCTTGGCTATGTAGGTATCGGTTAGCTTTTGTACATCTGCTTCGCCGCCCTTAATTTCATCGTCTGATACGCCATCGGCTTTTAATTTTTTAATTTTTTCGTTGGCATCTTTACGAATATTTCGCACGGCAATGCGTCCTTTTTCTGCTTCTTCTTTTACCTTTTTTACCAAGTCTTTTCTGCGCTCTTCGGTTAATGGCGGTATGTTTAAGCGGATAATATTTCCATCGTTTTGTGGGTTTAAGCCCAAATTAGATTCCATAATACACTTTTCGATGGCTGCCAACAAGCTTTTTTCCCATGGCTGAATAACCAAGGTACGGGCATCGGGTGTGTTTACGGTACCTATCTGGCTCAAGGGTGTTGGAGTTCCGTAGTAGTCTACCATTAGGCCGTCTAGCATAGAGGGCATAGCCTTACCTGCACGAATTTTGCTTAATTCTGCCTCGGTATGATCAATAGCCTTGTCCATAGTGGCTTTGGCATCTTCTAGTTGTTTTTTAATAAGTTCGCTCATGTTCTATCAATCGTTTATTATTTCACTAAAGTTCCTATAGGTTCGCCTTTGGCCAATTTTAAGAAATTACCCGGTTTGTTCATATCAAACACAATAATGGGTAAATTATTTTCTTGGCAAAGAGTAAAGGCCGTCATATCCATTACATTTAGATTTTTGCTGTATACATCGGCAAAACTAATTTCATCGAAACGGGTGGCGGTAGCATCTTTTTCCGGGTCGGCGGTATAAATACCATCTACTCGGGTACCTTTTAGTACCACATCGGCATTAATTTCAACGGCACGTAAAGAGGCTGCCGTATCGGTAGTAAAGTAGGGGTTGCCGGTTCCGGCACCAAAAATAACAATACGTCCTTTTTCGAGGTGGCGTACGGCTCTGCGGCGAATAAATGGTTCGCAAATTTGCTCCATTTTAATGGCGGTAAGTAAACGGGTTTTTACACCTACTTTTTCGAGCGCATCTTGCAGGGCCATGCTGTTAATTACGGTGGCCAACATCCCCATATAATCCGCTTGTACACGATCCATTCCGGCTTTTTCTGCACTTAGGCCGCGGTATATATTGCCGCCTCCAATTACCAAGGCAATTTCAATGCCTTGTGCGTGTACGGCTTGTATATCTTTGGCGTATTGGGCTACACGGTCAATATCAATACCGTATTGTTTTTCGCCCATTAAGGCTTCGCCGCTAAGTTTTAGGAGTATACGTTTGTATTTCATTGCTTGGGGAGGTTTGTCAAAAATAAAAAAAATAGCGATAGAAAAATATGCTCAAAAAAAATCCCCCGATTTTTTCGGGGGATTTTTAATTAAGCACCTAGTTGTACTCGTTTAAAGCTTACAACGGTTAATCCTTTCGAAACCCCGTCTAGGAACTGGGCAACGGTTTTCGATGAGTCTTTTACAAACTCTTGGTTTAACAAGGTTGATTCTTTGTAGAACTTATTTAATTTACCGGCGGCAATTTTTTCTACCATATCTTCTGGTTTACCTTCGGCACGAATTTGGTCTTTTGCAATTTCTAACTCACGTTCAATGGTGCGGGCATCTACATCGCCTTTATCAAGAGCAACCGGATTCATGGCTGCAATTTGCATGGCCACGTCTTTTCCTGCTTCATCAGCATCAGCTACGTTAGCGCTTAAAGAAACCAATACACCTAAACGGTAGTTTCCGTGAATATAGGCTACTACTTTTTCGCCACTAATTACTTCGTATTTAGATACGCCAATTTTTTCGCCAATTTTACCAGTTTGATCTAAAATTTGATCGGCTAATTTAGTGCCGTTTAATTCTAATTCGGTTAAAGCCTCAATGCTTGTCGGGTTGTTGGCAATGGCTAACTCTGCAATGCTGGTTGCAAAGGCAATAAAGTCGGTATTTTTAGCTACGAAATCTGTTTCGCAGTTTACTTCAACTATAATACCTCTTTTACCATCGGCGGTAGTTTTAGCAATAACTACTCCTTCGTTAGACTCACGGTCTGAACGGCTAGCGGCTACTTTTGCCCCTTTTTTACGTAAATAATCAACAGCTGCATCAAAATCGCCGTTTGCTTCTACTAAAGCTTTTTTGCAATCCATCATACCAGCGCCTGTTTGTTGGCGAAGTTTATTTACATCTGCTGCAGAAATTTGTACTGTAGACATTTTTTCTTTTTTTAATAGTTTTTTAATACATGTGGGTTGTAAGTTATGAGTTGTAAGTAATCCCACATCAAACAACCTACAACCCACAATTTAATATTACTCTTCTGTTTTTTCGCTTTCAACTTCTGCTTTGGCAGTAGTTTTGCGTGCTCTTTTACCAGGAGTAGCGCTTGCTGCTTCTGTTGCCGGAGCGGCATCTACTTTTGCTTTTTCAGCTGCACCTTCTTTATCGGTTTCTTCGTCTTTCTCACGTTTACGCTCTTCTAAACCTTCCTGAATTGCTTTGATAATGATATCGGTAATTAAGGTAATAGATTTAGTAGCGTCATCGTTTGCCGGAATTGGGAAATCGATATTCGAAGGATCGGAGTTTGTATCCACCATTGCAAAGGTTGGGATATTTAACTTCAATGCCTCAGCAACCGCGATGTGTTCTTTTTTTACATCAACTAAAAATAATGCGGCAGGTAAACGGTTCAAATCGGCGATACCTCCTAATAGAGATTCCAATTTGATACGCTCACGCTGAATCATTAATTTTTCTTTTTTCGACAATACATCGAAGGTGCCGTCTTGAGTCATTTTATCGATGTTAGACATCTTTTTTATTGACTTGCGCACGGTAGCGAAATTGGTTAACATACCACCCAACCAACGTTCGGTTACGTAAGGCATGCCTACAGATTTTGCTTGTTCAGCTACGATATCTTTCGCTTGTTTTTTAGTAGATACGAAAAGTACTTTACGGCCCGATTTAACAATTTGTTTAATCGCAGCAGCACTTTCCTCTACTTTAGTTAATGTTTTATTTAAATCGATAATGTGGATGCCGTTACGTTCCATGAAAATGTAAGGCGCCATTTTTGGATCCCATTTGCGGGTAAGGTGACCAAAGTGTACACCTGCATCCAATAAGTCTTGATATGTTGTTCTAGCCATTTTTTTGATCCTCCTGAAATTAACGTTTACTGAATTGGAAGCGCTTACGTGCTTTCTTACGACCTGGTTTCTTACGCTCAACCATACGGTCATCGCGGGTCATAATGCCTTTAGCTCTCAATGAAGGTTTAGTTTCCGGATCTAGCTCAACAATTGCTTTCGCAATTGCCAAACGAACGGCTTCTGCCTGTCCTTTAACACCACCACCTGCTACATTTACTTTTACATCAAATTTACCGGTAGAACCGCTAACTTCTGTTGATTGAGTAACAATGTATTGCAAGGGCAATGTTGGAAAATACTCTTTGTAATCTTTACCGTTTACGGTAATGTTGCCGCTACCCTCAGTTAAATAAATGCGGGCAACAGCAGTTTTTCTTCTTCCCGAAGTGTTTGTTGTTGACATTTTCTTTCTCCTTAAAGTTTAATGGTTGTAGGATTTTGAGCTGCGTGCGGATGATCAGTTCCTGCATATACATACAGGTTCTTGTAAATTGCACGGCCCAAACGATTTTTAGGTAACATACCGCGAACGGCTTTTTCTACTACACGTTCCGGATGTTTGGCCATTAACTCCTTCGGAGAAATGAAACGCTGACCGCCTGGATAGCCGGTATAGGAAACATATTGCTTTTCGCTGAATTTGTTTCCGGTCAGTTTAACCTTGTCTGCATTAATAACAATTACGTTATCTCCGCAGTCTACGTGTGGGGTGTACGATGGCTTGTTTTTTCCTCTTACAATCATTGCGATTTTAGAAGACAAGCGCCCCAAAATCTCTCCTTGAGCGTCAACAACTACCCATTGTTTGTTAACGGTCGTTTTCTTGGCAGAGACAGTTTTGTAACTTAACGTATTCACTTGCTTTTTTTATTTAATTAATAAATTAGTTTATCCCCAAAAAATTGGGGACTGCAAAGATAGCCTTATTCTATTAAATTTCAAATCATTAGTGTAAATTTTTAAGCAGCCAATAATATTGCCCCAACTACGTTAACATTTAAAATTAGGTTCGGTATTTTTGGTATAGAGGAATACCATAACCTAATTATAATTAACTCATTATTTACTTAATTTTATTGATTTATGAACTCAAAAAATTACTTTTTAGCAGGAATTTTAGGCGGTATTGTTCACTTTTTGCTTGGCTGGCTTATTTACGGCATGTTATTAATGGATTACATGGAAGAAAATGCTGGCCTGGCTTTGGGTGTAAACCGTGTAGACATGCTTTTGTGGTCAATTGGCTTGGGCAGTTTATTGTATGGATTTTTCCTTTCCTATATATTTTCTTGTGTAGGGCAGGTTAAAACCGCTGCAGCAGGAGCCAAATCGGGTGCGTGGGTTGGGTTTTTAGTGGCCGGTGCCATAGATTTCACCATGTATGGAACTACTAATATTACTACCCTAAACGCAGTTGCGGTAGACATTTTAGCCGCCACCGTGCTGGCTTCTATTACTGGAGCTGTGGTGGCTTGGGTACTCGGTGCAGGTGCTACAAAATAAGCCCACCACTACCTTTTACGCACAGATGCCATATCTTTTACCGGATATGGCATTTTTTTAATAAAATACTGATTATCCGATAAATAAACCGTATCCTTATAGCTTAGCCCCTCTAAAAACGATACGTGCATGATTATTTTTGTCTTTTTACTAGCCCATTGGTTTCTTTCTCTTTTTTTTCAAACCTTCTTTTTACAC
>JAIPAN010000004.1 GCA_021740025.1 Sphingobacteriaceae bacterium | reverse complement strand
ATGTAGCTACACATCCAGGCAGTATTGGGGTGGTAGGTGTAAAGTGGTTAATTCAGCCCGATGCATCTATAAGTAGTGCTGTTGAGCAATTAAAAATAATGGGTATTTGCAAGGGTAATCGAAAAAATGATCCTAAAAGCTATTTTAAACCTAATCAAACTGATTTAGCTTTGGAAAATTATCCGTTAATGCGTAATTTGTACCTCATAAATTGTGAGGGTGGCCCTGGCCCAGGTACAGGTTTTACAACATTTGTTGCCGGTGAACGCGGTCAGCGTATCGTGTTAAAATCGGGCTTATTACCCGATAGTATCCCGCCCAGAGAAGTGATTATTAGAAAATAGATTTAAATAAACAAAACGAACCATGGAAATGATGAAAAAAGCGCTAAAATCAACCCTATTGTTAATTTTAGTAGGTTCAGCCCTTACCGCCCAAACCTTAGCTGATGCACAAAAAGCACTAGATGCTGAGCAGTACCAAAAAGCCAAATCGGAATTAAAAAGTTTAATAGCTATACAGCCAACCATAGCTGAAAATTTTTTCTATTTGGGTCAAGTGTACCTTAAAACAGACTATGCAGATTCTGCTAAAGCGGTGTTCACCCAAGGCGTTACCGTAAATCCGACCTCTCCGCTAAACTATGTAGGGTTAGGTCAGGTTGATTTAGACGATAACCAAGCTGCCGCCGCAAAAGCAAATTTTGATAAAGCGATTGCCGTTTCCGATAAAAAAGATGCCCGAGCCTATTTATTTATTGGTAAAGCGTATACATATGCCAAAAAACCAAATTATGCCGAAGCTATTACTATACTCAATACGGGTAAGCTTATTGCTGAAAAACAAAAAGGAGTGAATGGCTTTTTAGCCGATTTAAATCTTGCCTTTGGCGATGCTTACCGTGGCCAATTAAAAAACTCGGAAGCCTACAGTGCCTATCGTACTGCTTTTGACTTAAATAGTAGCCTTATTCGTACCAAAGTAGAATTGGGGGTTATCAATAAAATGTCAAAAGCTTTTCAAGAATCGGCCGATGAATTCAATGCCGTTTTGGCTATTAACCCCAATTACGGACCGGCTTACCGCGAATTAGCTGAAACCTATTATTTATGGGCTAGAGATCAAGCCAAAGATTACGATGCTAAAATAAAGCAAGCCTTGGAGTATTATAAAAAATACTTAGAACTAACCGATAAATCGTTGGAATCACGCATGCGTTATGCCGATTTCTTAATTCTAGCAAAAGATTACAAATCATTGCAAGCTGAAGCACAAGCAATGGCTCAAATGGATAAAGCCAATAAACGTATTTTACGTTACTTAGCATACGCTGCTTACGAAAACGGCGATTATACCTCAAGTATTCAAGCCATTAAAGATTTTATGGCTAAGGTAGAACCCAAACGAATAATTGGTAGAGATTATAGCTACCTGGGCCGTGCCTTAATTAAATCTGGTCAAGAAGAGGAAGGTTTTCAAACTGTGAAAAAAGCCCTAGCTATTGATTCTTCTTTAGTAAGTGGCATGAGCGACTTAGGTAAAGAATTGTATACCTTAAAAAAGTACAGTAAAGCAGCCGAAGCTTATGAACTTGCTGTTAAAAATCCACAACGTAACCTTTTAGATTATTTCTACCTGGGCTCTTCGTACTATTTTGATTACGGCGCTAAAAAAACAGCTGGCTTAGAAGCCGATAAATCTTTGTTGGCAAAAGCCGATTCTGCCTTTAGTTATTTAGCCCAACGCTCACCCAATACCTTTGCTGCATGGCAGTTTAGAGGGCGTATCAACCGTCAGTTCGACGATGCCAATGATAGCCAAGGCTTAGCGGTTCCGTTCTACGAAAAATATGTAGAGTTGGTAACCATAACCAAACCTGAACTAGCTGCTAAAAATGCCCCAGGCATTATAGAAGCCTATATTTACTTAGGTTCGGTAGCTGCTCGTAAAGATAAAGACACCGAAAAAGCAAAAGAGTATTTCAATAAGGTATTAGCCCTTGATCCTGCCAATGCCGTCGCTCTCGAAGTACTCAAAGCATTGGGTACAACAAAATAAAAAAATATCACTTTTTTTAAGCGCCTTAATCATCAGATTAAGGCGCTTTCTTTTTATATTTGCGCCACCAAACCCAACATATGGAAGCACAAAGTACCCCAATTAATTATTTGCCCATTTTTTTTCAAATGATTGTGGCTATGGGTTTCGTGGTTCTAACCATGGTGGTTACCCACAAAATAGGCCCAAAACGTAAAACAGCCGATAAATTAACCCCATTTGAATCGGGGATTGAGTCTGTAGGCAATGCCCGTCAACCCTTTTCTATCAAATATTTTTTGGTGGCTATTTTATTTGTACTTTTTGACGTGGAGGTGATTTTTATGTACCCCTGGGCAGTTAATTTTAGAGACTTGGGTTGGACAGGTTTAGTGGAGATGTTCATCTTTATGGGAACACTTTTGGCGGGATTTATTTACATCCTTAAAAAAGGTGCATTAGATTGGGAATAAAGCATATATCAGAAAATAATAACGGCATTATGAGCGAATTAACAATTGTTGAAGCTCCTCCCGGTATAGAGGGATCAGGATTTTTTGCAACGTCACTAGATAAGGTGGTGGGCTTAGCCCGTTCACACTCCTTGTGGCCTTTGCCATTTGCCACCTCTTGTTGTGGTATTGAGTTTATGGCTACCATGGGCTCTCACTATGATTTTGCACGTTTTGGTTCCGAACGTCCAAGTTTTTCGCCACGCCAAGCCGATTTATTAATGGTAATGGGCACTATTGCCAAAAAAATGGGACCGGTATTGCAGCAAGTTTATACTCAAATGGCCGAACCCCGCTGGGTAATTGCCGTAGGTGCCTGTGCATCTAGTGGCGGTATTTTCGATACCTATTCGGTTTTGCAGGGCATCGATGAAATTATTCCGGTGGATGTATACGTACCTGGTTGCCCTCCACGCCCCGAAGCCATAATCGATGGGTTTAATAAAATACAAGAATTGGTGAAAAACGAGTCACTTCGTCGTCGCGAATCGCCAGAGTACCAAGCACTATTAGCTAAATACGGAATTCAATAATGGGCACACTAAGTAACCAAGTAGTCATTCAAAAACTAACGGCACGTTTTGCCGATAAGATATCGGTTCCAACCGAGCCGTTTGGTCTATTAACTTTTGAAACGAATACAGAAACTATTGCCGAGGTGCTACGCTTTTTAAAAGAAGACAAAGAACTTCAGTTTAATTATCTTACAGATATTACCGGCATCCACTACCCAGAGCAAGAATTAGCCATCGGGGTAATTTACCATTTACATAGCTTAACGCACAATGTGCGTATACGCATTAAAGTATTTCTTTCGGCTGCAAATCCAAGCATTCCTAGCGCTACCACGTTGTGGCAAGGAGCGAATTGGATGGAGCGTGAAACCTTTGATTTTTATGGAGTGCAGTTTGAAGGACACCCAGATTTACGCCGCATTTTAAACGTAGATGAAATGACCGTTTTCCCGATGCGTAAAGAATACCCATTAGAAGACCCGAACAGAGTAGATAAAAAAGACCTTTTCTTTGGAAGATAAGATGAACAACCATCCGGTATATACAGATAACGATCCACAAAAAGAGACCATCACCCTAAATCTTGGTCCTACCCACCCGGCTACGCATGGTGTTTTCCAAAACGTACTCGAGTTAGATGGCGAACGCATTGTAAGTGGTGTATCCACCATTGGCTACATTCACCGTGCATTCGAAAAAATTGCCGAGCATCGTCCATTTTATCAAATAACACCACTAACCGATCGCCTAAACTATTGTTCATCGCCTATTAATAACATGGGTTGGCACATGACGGTAGAAAAGTTGCTCAATATACAAACGCCCAAACGGGTAGATTACCTCCGTGTAATCATCATGGAACTTTCTCGTATATCAGATCACTTAATTTGCAACGGAATTTTAGGTGTAGATACCGGTGCCTTTACCGGCTTCTTGTATTTAATGGAAGAGCGTGAACACATTTACGAAATTTTTGAAGAAGTGTGCGGCGCCCGCTTAACCACCAACATTGGTCGTATAGGAGGCTTTGAGCGTGATTTCAACGACATCGCTTTCGCTAAAATTCGTGGCTTTTTAGAAAAATTTCCACCCATATTAAAAGAATTTGAAACGCTCTTTAACCGCAACCGTATTTTCATTGAACGTACCAGCGGCGTAGCGGCAGTTGATCCCGAAACAGCACTAAATTATAGTTGGAGCGGTCCAATTTTGCGTGCAACCGGTGTGGATTACGATGTACGTGTAAACGAACCTTACTCCTCGTATCAAGATTTCGATTTTGATATTCCGGTAGGAACCACTGGCGATGTGTACGATCGGTTCATCGTGCGTAATGAAGAAATGTGGCAAAGCTTGCGCATTATTGAGCAGGCTATGCAAAAGCTCGAAAAAGAGCCAAAAGGCGTTTTCCATGCTGATGTGCCAGAATTTTATCTGCCGGCAAAAGAAAGCGTATACAACAATATGGAAGCATTAATTTACCATTTCAAAATTGTAATGGGCGAAATTGATACTCCAAAAACAGAAGTGTACCACGCCGTTGAAGGCGGTAATGGTGAGCTTGGCTTCTATTTAGTAAACGATGGTGGTCGTTCACCGTACCGTTTGCACTTCCGCCGACCAAGCTTTATCAATTACCAAATGTATGCCCCAATGAGCAGCGGTATGTTGCTATCTGATGCCATTATTAACATGAGTAGTTTAAACGTTATTGCCGGAGAATTAGATGCTTAAAGTAACCGAAACGCAAGAAATTACCTTCTCCAACGAACTAATTAAACAGTTCGATGAGCTAGTTACCCGCTACCCAGAAGGCAAGCAAAAATCGGCCTTGTTGCCCATTTTACACTTGGTACAAGCCGAATTTGGTTGGATCAGTACAGCTTCCATGGATAAAGTGGCGGCCTATCTACATATTTTACCTATTGAGGTATATGAAGTAACCACTTTTTACACCATGTTTTTCTTGCAGCCGCAAGGTAAATATGTGTTAGAAGTGTGCCGCACTGGTCCCTGCAGTTTAGTAGGAGCCGAAAAAATGATGCAACACATCGAAAAAAAATTAGGGGTAAAAGAAGGCGAAGTAACTAAAGATGGCTTGTTTAGCTGGAGAGGCGTAGAATGTTTAGCCGCATGCGGCATGGCACCGGTCTTGCAAATTGGTCCAGATTATACCTACTACGAACATTTAACTACAGAAAAGTTAGATGCCTTGGTAGACGAATTAAAAAGCAAAAAGGCGTAATAAGATGGCTCGTAAACTATTATTAGAACATATTGATGTAGCCGGTATTAACACCTTGGAGGTGTACCGTAAACAAGGCGGTTACCGTGCTGTAGAAAAAGCCTTGAAAAAACTTTCGCCAGAAGATGTGGTGGAAGAAGTAAAAAAATCAGGTCTACGTGGTCGTGGTGGGGCAGGTTTCCCAACCGGCATGAAATGGAGTTTCTTGGCTAAACCCGAAGGCAAAGCACGCTATTTGGTATGCAATGCCGACGAATCTGAGCCGGGTACTTTTAAAGACCGTTACTTAATGACCAACATTCCTCATTTATTAATTGAAGGAATGATTGTGTCGAGCTATGCCTTAGGCGCCAATACCTCGTACATTTATGTGCGTGGTGAAATGATGCCCCAAATTCGCATTTTGGAAAAAGCCATTGCCGAAGCCAAAGCAGCCGGATTTTTAGGTAAAAATATTTTAGGTTCTGGCTACGATTTAGAACTGTATGTACAACCAGGTGGTGGTGCCTACATTTGTGGCGAAGAAACCGCTTTAATTGAATCATTGGAAGGAAAACGTGGAAATCCACGTATTAAACCACCATTCCCGGCTATTTCGGGGGTTTGGGGTTGCCCAACGGTGGTAAATAACGTAGAATCTATTGCCGCTGTGGTTTCTATTATAAATGACGGAGGCGATGAATATGCCAAAGTGGGTATCGGTCGTAGTACCGGAACCAAACTCATTTCAGCTTCGGGTAATTTAGCCAAGCCGGGTGTATACGAAATAGAATTGGGTCTTTCGGTAGAAGAATTCATCTATTCAGAAGAGTATTGTGGCGGTATGGCCAATGGCAAACGCTTAAAAGCGGTAGTAGCCGGTGGTTCATCGGTGCCTATTTTACCAGCCAACTTAATTTTAAAAACCACCAACGGCGAAAACCGATTGATGAGTTACGAATCTTTAGCAGATGGCGGTTTTGCAACCGGCACCATGTTGGGTTCGGGTGGTTTTATTGCATTTGATGAAGACGCTTGTATTTTACGCAATACCTGGAATTATAGCCGTTTTTACCATCACGAAAGCTGTGGCCAATGTTCGCCTTGCCGCGAAGGAACCGGCTGGATGGAGAAAGTATTGCATCGTTTAGAATACGGACATGGTACCATGAGCGATATTGATTTACTGGTAGATGTTGCTAAAAATATTGAAGGAAATACCATTTGCCCATTGGGAGATGCTGCCGCTTGGCCAGTTGCTTCAGCTATTCGCCATTTCCGCGATGAGTTTGAATGGCATGTAAAACATCCCGAAAAAGCATTAAAAGGAAACTATGGTTTGGCCCATTATGCCGATCCGTTGCCACCGCTAGTAGTTGAAACTGTTTAGAATTTAAAGAGAAAGATCGTTAACCATGTCAGATAAAGTGAAGGTTATTATAGACGGAATTTCCGTAGAAGTAGCGCCAGGAACCACCATATTAAATGCTGCAAGGCAAATTGGTGGCGATATTGTCCCGCCAGCTATGTGTTACTATTCTAAGCTAGAAGGTAGTGGTGGTAAATGCCGTACTTGTTTGGTAAAGGTGAGCAAAGGCTCTGAGGCCGACCCTCGTCCGATGCCTAAACTGGTAGCCAGTTGCCGCACCACCGTGATGGAGGGTATGGAAGTTCAAAATATTACATCGCCCGAAGTAGTAGATGCTCGTAAAGGGGTAGTAGAAATGCTGCTGATCAATCACCCGTTAGATTGCCCGGTATGCGACCAAGCTGGTGAGTGTAGCCTGCAAGATTTAGCTTTTGATCATGGTGCTGCCGAAACTAGATACGAATTTGAACGCAGAACGTTTGAGCGTATAGATATTGGCGATAAAATTCAGTTGCACATGAATCGCTGTATTTTATGTTACCGTTGTACTTATGTAGCCGATCAATTAACCGATTGCCGCCAGCAAGGTGTAGTAGGCCGTGGGGATCATGCAGAAATTTCAACCTATATAGAAAAAGCCATTGATAACGATTTTTCGGGCAATATGATTGATGTATGCCCGGTGGGTGCCCTAACCGATAAAACCTTCCGCTTTAAAAATAGAGTCTGGTTTACCAAACCGGTAGATGCACACCGCGATTGCCCAACCTGTAGTGGAAAAGTAATGCTCTGGTATAAAGGCGATGACGTAATTCGGGTAACGGCTCGTAAAGATGAGAACCACGAAGTAGAAGAATTTATTTGTAATACCTGCCGCTTTGATAAAAAAGCGACTAAAGATTGGGTAATTGAAGGCCCTAGCCGTATTGATCATACTTCTGTTATTTCATCTAACCATTACGATACTTTAAAACCACTGCCGGTTATACAGGAAAATAAAGCCCTTATGGCGGCCAACAAGGAAGAATTAGAACGTACTAAAAAAGACTAATGGATATTGCATTTATACTAGAGAAATTTGTATTTATCACCGTAATTTTTACGTTGAGTTTGGTGGTAGCCATGTATTCTACCCTAGCCGAACGTAAAATTGCAGCCTTTTTACAAGATCGGGTGGGTCCAAACCGAGCTGGTCCAGGTGGTATGTTTCAGCCCTTGGCCGATGGGGTAAAAATGTTTTTAAAAGAAGAAATCATACCAACTCAGTCGAGTAAATTCTTATTTATTGCAGGCCCCTCTTTGGCTATTTTAACTGCTTGTATTGGTTCTGCAGTAATTCCTTGGGGCCAAGATGTGGTGCTATTTGGCAAAACAATTGCGTTGCAAGCCACCGATATTAATGTGGGTATTCTGTACATTTTTGGCGTAGTTTCTTTAGGTGTTTACGGCGTAATGATTGGGGGTTGGGCCTCAAACAATAAGTTCTCTTTAATGGGAGCCATTCGTGCCGCTTCGCAAAACATCAGCTACGAAATCCCGATGGGTTTATCCATCATCGCCTTATTATTGCTTACCAATTCTTTAAGTTTAAAAGATATTGCCGAGCAGCAGCACGGCTTTAATTGGAACGTATTTTATCAGCCTTTAGGCTTTTTAATCTTTTTGATATGTTCTTTTGCCGAAACCAATCGTACACCTTTCGATTTACCAGAATGTGAAACCGAGTTAGTGGGTGGCTACCATACCGAATATTCATCCATGAAATTAGGTTTTTACCTCTTTGCAGAATACATCAACATGTTTGTGTCATCGGCAGTTATGGCTACCCTGTATTTTGGTGGCTATAACTATCCGGGTATGGATTTTGTAAACAGCCTGTTGGGACCAACCTGGGGACCTTTAATTGGTATGGGCGTGTTAATCTTAAAAATATTTGCCTTTATCTTTCTCTTCATGTGGGTGCGTTGGACTATTCCACGTTTCCGTTATGACCAGTTGATGAACTTGGGTTGGAAGATATTAATTCCTTTAGCTATTGCCAATATTGTACTTACCGGCGTGGTTATTGCATTAGTGAACAAATTTTAATCATGGAAGCATTAAGTAATAGAAAGAAAGTATTAGAACAGAAACCGATGAATTTATGGGAGCGCATGTACCTCCCGGCAATTTTTCAGGGTATGGCCATTACTTTCCGTCACATGTTCAAGAAAAAAGAAACCATCTATTATCCAGAAGTTCAGCGTGAATTTTCGGAAAATTGGCGTGGTATGCATTCGTTAAAAAGAGACGAAGATGGTCGGGAACGTTGCACCGCCTGCGGTTTGTGTGCTTTATCTTGTCCGGCCGAAGCCATTACCATGGTAGCAGCCGAGCGTAAAAAAGGCGAAGAAGCCTTATATCGCGAAGAAAAATACGCCGCTGTATATGAAATTAACATGTTGCGTTGCATTTTTTGCGGTTTATGCGAAGAAGCGTGCCCTAAAGAAGCCATTTATTTAGATGGCCCCATTGTACCATCTGATTATTTGCGTAAAGATTTTATTTACGGGAAAGACAAATTGGTAGAACAACCTTTTAATTCAAAAGCCTGATGAATTTATTTTATGTAGTCGCCTTTTTATCGATTTTTTTCTCCTTGCTGGTAATTTTTTCGAAAAATCCGGTACATAGTGTATTGTACCTCATTGTTACCTTTTTCACCTTTACAATTCACTACATTTTATTAAATGCCCAATTTTTGGCCATTGTAAACTTTATAGTGTATATGGGAGCCATTATGGTTTTATTCTTGTTTGTGCTCATGTTGCTCAATTTAAATAAAGAGTCCGAACCACTTAAACCCACTTTATTAAAGGTGGCAGGCGTGGTGGCCGGTATGTGTTTATTGGTTACACTAACGGGGTCACTAAAAGCTTTATCGGTTTCAGAACCGGTGGTATTACAAAATGCCAATTTAGGTTTGGTAAAAAACCTAGGTAAAGTATTGTTCAATCAATTTTTATTACCGTTTGAAATTTCATCCTTGCTGCTATTATCGGCTATGGTAGGAGCGGTATTATTAGCTAAAAAAGAAGCCTAAGTTCTATGGAAAATATCACACAAGCCATACAAGGCATTCCCCTAAACCATTACATCTTATTAAGCAGCATTATTTTTGCTATTGGGGTAATGGGCGTATTAATTCGTCGCAATGCCATCGTCATTTTTATGTCGGTTGAGTTGATGTTAAACGCTGTTAACCTATTGCTTACTGCTTTTTCGGCCTACCGTGGCGATGCCGCCGGACAGGTATTTGTATTTTTTATTATGGCTCTGGCTGCGGCCGAAGTAGCCGTTGGCTTGGCTATTATTGTGATGGTTTATCGCAATACCAACTCTGCTGATATTAATGTATTGAATAAATTAAAGTGGTAAACACAGCGTACATGATAAATTTAGTTTGGTTAATTCCTCTTTTCCCCTTAATAGGTTTTCTTATTAATGGCTTGGGCCGCAATTTTTGGTCCAAAACACTCGTATCTTGGATAGGTAGTGTAGCCATCTTGGCCTCTTTTGCGCTAAGCTTAGGCATCTTTTTAGAACTCAATGCATCGGATGTAAAATCGGTTACCGTTCCATTGTTCGATTGGATTCAGGTAGGCGCTTTACGCATCCCATTCTCCTTTTTAGTAGATCCTTTGAGTAGCATCATGTTGCTTATTGTTACCGGAATAGGCTTTTTAATCCATGTATATTCTGCCGGCTACATGCACAGTGATGGTGGTTTTGCTAAATTTTTCGCTTACTTAAACCTCTTCATCTTTTTCATGCTTTTGCTTGTTTTGGGAAGCAATTACGTGGTCTTATTTATTGGTTGGGAAGGTGTAGGCTTGTGTTCTTACTTATTAATTGGATTTTGGTTTACCAATGTAAACTACGCCAGTGCCGCTAAGAAAGCGTTTATTATGAATCGTATTGGCGATTTAGGTTTTCTATTAGCAGTTTTCTTTATCTACAGCACTTTTGGCAGTGTAGAATTTGCCAATGTGTTCCCCCAAGCCGCTTTATTGCCGTCAGGAAGCACCATTTTAGTAGTAATTACACTCTTGTTATTTGTGGGAGCCACCGGTAAATCGGCACAATTGCCTTTATTTACTTGGTTACCCGATGCCATGGCTGGTCCAACACCGGTTTCGGCCTTAATTCACGCTGCTACCATGGTTACAGCAGGTATCTACATGATTGCTCGTTCGAATATCTTATTTACCTTGGCGCCACTCACTATGGATATTGTGGCCATTGTGGGTTTAAGTACAGCCATTGTAGCTGCTTTAATCGCCATCACACAAAACGACATTAAAAAAGTACTGGCTTACTCTACCGTTTCGCAATTGGGCTATATGTTTTTAGGTTTAGGTGTAGGCGCCTATACCGGAGCTTTTTTCCATGTAATTACCCACGCTTTTTTTAAAGCATTGTTATTCTTGGGAGCAGGTTCGGTAATTCATGCCATGCACCACGAGCAGGATATGCGCAACATGGGCGGGCTGAAAGCGAAACTGCCTATCACCTTTTTCACCATGTTGATGGGAACCATTGCCATTTCGGGCTTGCCTCCCTTCTCGGGTTTCTTTTCTAAAGATGAAATTTTAGCACATGTCTACGAGCACAATCCAACCCTTTGGGTAATTGGAGTAATTGGGGCTATGATTACCGCTTTTTACATGTTCCGCATGTTGTTCTTAACTTTTTCGGGTTCGTTCCGTGGTACAAAAGAACAAGAAAAACATTTGCACGAATCACCAAACTCAATGACCATCCCGTTGGTAGTGTTGGCTATACTTTCGGTGTTCGGCGGATTAATTGGCGTACCCGAAGTATTGGGAGGCCACCACTGGTTAGCTCAATTCTTAAGTCCGGTGTTAGTGTATACCAAAGCGGTATCCGGAGAAGCAGTACCTTTAGATCATGCAACCGAATACCTGCTAATGGGCATTTCGGTGGGTGCAGCATTGCTGGCCATTAGTATTGCTTACGTAACCTATGTAAGCCGAAAAGTATTACCTATTAGCGATGCAGAAAATCGTTCGTTCTTATCCAAGCTTTCGTATCATAAATTTTATATCGATGAAGTGTACGAAGCCCTCATTACTCGCCCATTAGATGCACTTTCTACCATCTTTTACAAGCTGGTAGATAAATTGGGCATTGATGGTTTGGTAAACGGAGCCGGTACTACGGCTAAGGAGGCTAGCAAAACCTTACGCCTTATCCAAAGCGGAAACGTAGGCTTTTATATTTTTATGATGGTGGCCGGAATTGTGGCCCTATTGATTTACGGATTTTACTATTTAGCATAAGCGATGAACCACTTATTACTTATTTTACTTTTTCCGGTAGCACTTAGTTTAGTCGCATTAATAAAAGGCAATGCCGTAAAAAAATGGGCATTTGGCGCATCTTTATTGCCATTATTATTCACTACGCTTGCATTAAGCGTATTTAACCCGAACGGGGGCACCCAATTCTTAATAGATTTTCCTTGGATAGCCGCTCAAGGCATCCGCTTTACGCTAGGTATCGATGGCATCAGCATGTTATTGGTTTTATTAACCAATATTTTGGTTCCGCTTATTGTATTGGCCAGTACCAAAAACGAATACGATAATCCCAATGCTTTTTATGCCTTGCTATTTTTTATGCAGGCAGGTTTATTGGTAGTGTTTACTGCTTTAGATGCCTTTTTATTTTATGTAGGCTGGGAAGCCGCCCTTATTCCTATTTATTTTATTTGTGCACTTTGGGGTGGCGAAAATCGTATACAAGTAAACCTGAAATTTTTTGTGTACACCATTTTTGGTAGTTTGTTGATGCTCATAGCCATCATCTTTTTACACCTGCAAACCCCAGGAAAAACCTTTGCTATTCAAGATTTTTATGCCCTAAACCTCGATGCACAAACGCAGCGTTGCATATTTTTAGCCTTCTTTATTGCCTTTGCTATTAAGATGCCTATTTTCCCATTTCATACCTGGCAGCCCGATACCTATACCGAGGCACCTACCGCCGGAACCATGTTGCTTTCGGGTATCATGCTGAAAATGGGTATTTACGGTGTTATTCGTTGGTTAATTCCCATTGCTCCGCTTGGCTTTAATCAGTGGGGACCTATTGCTTTGGCTTTATCTATTATTGGTGTGGTTTATGCGGCCATTATTGCCTTTACACAAAAAGATGTAAAACGCTTGGTAGCCTACTCTTCTATTAGCCACGTGGGTTTAATTGCCGCTGGTATTTTTGTATGGAATGTACAGGGTTTGCAAGGCGCCATGATTCAGATGTTGAACCACGGTATCAATGTGGTGGGTATGTTCTTTGTTTTGGACATCATCATTCGTCGCTTGGGTACTTGTGAAATGAGCGCTATGGGTGGTATTGCTAAATCGGCACCACAATTAGCCATTACCTTTTTAATTGTGTTATTGGGTTCGGTGGCTTTGCCATTAACCAATGGCTTTATTGGCGAATTTTTATTGCTGACGGGCTTATATCAATACAATGTGTGGGCGGCGGTTATTGCCGGTCTAACCATCATTTTTGGTGCGGTATATATGTTGCGTGCTTACCAACACATCATGTTGGGCGAAAGCACTAAAGCTACTGCTTCGTTTATCGATTTAGATTTTACCGAAAAAATGGTACTCTACACCATTTGCGGCTTAATTATTTTAATTGGGGTGTTTCCGCAACCAATTTTAAACCTTACCGAACCGGCCGTTAACTCTTTATTACAAGTAGTTAACGCAAAAATTTTAGCCATACACTAATATGAACGCCATCATCACCCTTTCCATTTTAGCCCTTTTGGTATTGTATCTGGGGGTATTTAACGCCAAAAAAGCAGTACTGCCGGTTACCCTACTAGGGCTTGTTGTTGCTTTAGGTCTTACCCTAGCTGAATGGAATACTAACGCACAGCCAATTTTTAGCGGCATGATGTTGTTCGATAATTTTGCCGTGGCTTTTTCGGCCATTTGTATCGTAGCTACGGGTTTAATTTTATTAATTTCTAAAGCTTATTTCGAACGTATTAGCGAACATTTATCAGAATACTACGCCATTATTTTATTTGCCTTGGCAGGCATGCTGGTGATGCTTTCTTACCACAATTTATCAATGTTATTTATTGGTATCGAAATCATGTCGGTGAGTTTATACATTTTAGCAGGTATAAAAAAGAAAAGTGCAGCATCTAACGAAGCCTCTTTAAAATACTTTTTAATGGGTGCGTTTTCTACCGGCTTTTTACTGTTTGGCATTACCTTATTATATGGCGCTACGGGTTCTTTCGACTTAGAGGTAATTAAAAACTACGTGTTGGCAGGTGCTCTTACTGGTTTATCGCCCATGTTTTATATTGGCTTATTGTTGCTTTTAGTGGGCTTAAGTTTTAAAATTGGGGCAGCACCTTTTCATTTTTGGGCTCCGGATGTATACGAAGGATCGCCAAGTTTAATTACGGCCTTTATGAGTACGGTGGTTAAAACCGCAGGTTTTGCTGCCTTTTTGCGCATCTTTCAAATTTGTTTTGCGCCGCTTCACGATTTTTGGCTGCCGGTTATTTTGGTAATTACCGTGGCTACGTTAGCGGTAGGAAATATTACCGCCATCTACCAGCATAGCTTTAAACGGATGTTGGCCTATTCGGGTATTTCGCATGTTGGCTATTTATTATTTGCCGTGGTAGCCCTTGGGGCAAGTTCATCAAATACCGTTTTTGTGTATGCTACGGCTTATACGGTTTCTACCATTGCTGCCTTTGCGGTGTTTATTTTAGTGAAAGAACAAACCGGTTCCGACCAGTTTGAGGCCTTTAAGGGTTTAGGGAAAAGCAATCCATTTTTAGCCTTTTGTTTAACCATTTCCATGCTATCATTAGCTGGAATTCCGCTTACAGCTGGGTTTATTGGTAAGTTTATGGCTTTTTCTCAAGTACTAGCCGAGTATCATCTTTTCTTAACTATAGCTGCTGCACTATTGGCCGTAATGGGTGTTTTCTATTATTTAAAGGTGGTAGCAGCCATGTATTTTCAAGCTGCCGAGCGTAAAACCATTGCGGTCCCTACCGTTTTTAAATGGGTATTGGCATGTACCACATTCATTAGTGTTTTGATTGGAATTTATCCTAATTTTATTTCTAATCTGTTTTAGTCTACAATTTTAATGTAGATTTACAGATAGAGAAGCTATGCACCAATTTTGGGAGTTTATTCAGCAATTAGTTAATCCCGTAGAATTACTCCGAGAAGGAGGGTTTTATGTATTGCTTTTTGTGATTTTTGCAGAAACCGGCTTGTTTTTTGGTTTTTTCTTACCTGGAGATTATTTATTGTTTCTATCTGGCATGTTCGTAGCCACCGATCGCTTAGATGTAGGCATTGTAACCCTCATAGTAGGTTTAATTGCTGCAGCAATTTTAGGAAATTTTGTAGGATATTGGTTTGGGCGTAAAACAGGTCCTCTACTATACCAGCGAAAAGATACCTTATTCTTTAAAAAACGTTATTTAAAGGCAGCCGAGGCCTACTACCACAAACAGGGAGCATTTGCGCTTATAATGGGCCGTTTTATTCCCATAGTGCGCACATTTGCACCTATTTTTGCAGGTGTTGTGGGGCTTAACCAACAAAAATTTGCATTTTATAATGTTTCGGGTGCAATTCTATGGATTTCATCTTTAACTTTGTTGGGTTATTATCTAGGTCGTAGTTTTGAAAAGCAGATTAACGATTACCTTCTTTATATCATTATTGGGTTTATTGTCATTACTGCTTTACCATTAATCTGGACATTCATTAAGAACTCCATTAATAGAACTACTATAGGAAACGATTCCGAAGGAACAACATAAATATGAGTACAGACGATCATCCCTGGCATCAAGTCTCCCCCGGCGACAATATCCCCGATTTGGTAAACGCCATTATTGAAATCCCTAAAGGATCTAAAGCCAAATACGAAATAGATAAAGCATCTGGTTTAATTAAACTAGATCGTGTGTTGTTTTCATCGGTTATGTATCCGGCCAATTACGGATTTATTCCACAAACCTATTGCGACGATAAAGACCCACTAGATATTTTAGTGCTTTGTTCAGTAGATGTATACCCATTAACCATCATTGAAGCTAAGGTAATTGGTGTAATGCACATGGTAGATCAGGGTGAACAAGACGATAAAATTATTGCCGTAGCCAACCACGATATGTCTGTTAACTACATTGATGATTTAAGCGAATTGCCACCGCATGCCATGACAGAAATTGTTCGTTTTTTTAAAGATTACAAGGCACTAGAAGATAAAAAAGTGAGTATTGAGCATTTATTAGGCAAACGCTATGCACATAAAGTAATTGAAGAGAGCCTAGCTTTGTATCAAAAAACCTTTCTAACTCAGTAATGATATGGGATTCCAGATTTTTTTAACCTTTTTCTTAGTCTTTTTAAACGGTTTTTTTGTGGCAGCAGAATTTGCCATTGTAAAAGTGCGGGCCTCTCAAATAGAAATAAAAGTAAAAACAGGCAACCGCATTGCCCGTATAGCCAAACATATTACCCAACACCTGGATGGCTACTTAGCTGCCACACAATTGGGTATTACCCTAGCCTCTTTGGGTTTGGGTTGGGTTGGAGAACGGGTTATGGAAGAAGTACTTCATAACCTCTTACAAAGTTTTGGCGCTAGCCCCGAAACAATTCTTTCTTTCTCGGGAACGGCTGCCCCTATTATTGCCTTTACGTTAATTACCATTATGCATATTGTATTTGGTGAGTTGGCTCCAAAATCTTTTGCCATACAACGCCCGGTGAATACCACACTTGGTATAGCTTTGCCATTGCATGCATTTTATTTGGTGTTTAGACCTTTCATTTGGTTATTAAACGGATTTGCTACGCTTATTTTAAAAGCCTTTGGCATTCACACCAGTGCAGGTCACGAGGCACACCATAGTTCCGAAGAGTTGCAATACTTGCTCGATCAGGGTAAAGAAAGCGGAGCCCTAGATACTAACGAACACGAACTAATTAAAAATGTATTCGATTTTAATGAACGGGTGGTTAAAAACATTATGGTACCTCGAACAAAAATTTCGGGCATTGAATTAGAAACACCTACCGCTGAAGTTTTAGACTATATCATCAAAGAAGGCTATTCTCGTATTCCGGTATTTGAAGATACCATCGATAAAATAGTAGGTATTATCCATGCAAAAGATGTGTTGCCCATTTTAGTAGAACAAAAAGAAGTGCTTATTGCCGATATTATTCGCAAACCCTACTTTATTCCAGAGACTAAAAAAATTAACGATTTGATGAGTGAGTTTCAGCAAAAACGCATCCAGATTGCCATTGTATTGGACGAATTTGGTGGCACCGCCGGTATGGTTACACTCGAAGATATTGTAGAAGAATTGGTGGGTGAAATTCAAGATGAGTACGATGAAGAAAAACCAATTGTAGAAAAGGTTTCCGATGGCGAATTTATTGTGAACGCAGCTGCTAGTGTATACGATGTAAACGAATACTTGCCCCACGATTTGCCTGAAGATGGCGATTACGATACCATGGCTGGTTTAGTTGGCGATGTGTTTGGTAAAATACCAGAAGTGGGCGAACAAATGGAGTTTAATGGCTATACGCTTACTGTATTAAAAAAGACGGAGCAAAACATCGAATCTATTCGTTTGCAATTGGTTATTAACCCCGATGATGTGGTGGATTTGCATTAAACCCTATGCATTTATTTTATACACCCGATATAACGCTACCTAGCTATACGCTTTCTGAAGAAGAAAGTAAACACGCCATACGGGTATTGCGCTTACAGTTACACGATGAAGTCATTTTGGTTGATGGCAAGGGTGGGAAATATACCGCTCAAATTACCGATGCCAATCCGAAAAAAACACTCCTTCAAATTACCCATAGCCAGCAAGAATTTGGCAAGCGCAACCATTATTTGCATATAGCCGTAGCGCCTACCAAAAACATAGAACGCCTAGAATGGTTTTTAGAAAAAGCCACCGAACTAGGAATTGATAGTATTACGCCAATTATTTGCGACCGCTCTGAGCGCAAAGAGGTGAAAATCGAACGTTTAAACAAAGTTGTTACCTCGGCGGTAAAGCAATCTATTAAAGCCTACCATCCGCAAATACATGAAGCAATTTCCTTTAAACAATTTATGCAGCAAGACTTGGCTGGTGCTGGTTTTATAGCACATTGCATGGAAGGTGAAAAACCGC
>JAIPAN010000101.1 GCA_021740025.1 Sphingobacteriaceae bacterium | reverse complement strand
GTAACCACCTTAAAAACTACAGTTAGTCAGCTTAAAACCATTAAACCAACAGATACAATTGGGTATAACCGCTTGGGTAAATTACCCAATGGAGGTACCGTAGCTACCGTTAGAATTGGTTATGCCGATGGCTTTGACAGAGCCTTAGGAAATGGAGTAGGTAAGATGTTGGTAAATGGCCAATTGGTACCTACTATTGGCAGTATTTGTATGGATATGTGTATGCTAGATGTTACTGGTGTAATAGTGGCTGAAGGCGATGAAGTGATTGTATTTAACAATGAATTGAGGGTAGAGGAAATCGCCAAAATATTACAAACTATACCGTATGAAGTACTTTCTGGTATTTCGCAACGTGTAAAACGAGTATATTATTACGAATAATAAATTATGATAAATAAGCTGTTTAAAATTTTAGTCAACTATTTTGTAAAAGGATTATTAGTTGTATTGCCTATTGGTTTAGCTATTTACTTTGTGGTATGGAGTGTACAAGCATTAGATGCAAGCCTAAATTTGAGCAATTTTTTCTGGATCAACCCCAATACAGGCAAGTCGCTTTATATTCCTGGTTTGGGGATATTGGCTGTGTTAGTACTTATTTTACTTGCAGGTATTGTGGTTACTAGTTTTATTACTCAACCCATTTACGATTGGTTTAATCGTTGGTTGAAGCGATTTCCGGTTTTCAATTTTATTTATGGTTCAATTAAAGATTTTACCGAAGCTTTTGTAGGCGATGAGAAAAAATTTAACGAACCGGTTTCGGTAGATATAGACGAACAGGGATTGAAAAAAATAGGTTTTTTAACGCAAAAAGATCTTCAAAAAATAGGCCTACCTGGCGAAGTTGCTGTTTATTTTCCGTATTCCTATTCCTTTGCCGGTCAACTGGTTATTGTACCCGCCAGCAGAGTAAAACCCTTAAAAATGAGTGCTAGTGATGCTATGAAATTGGTTGTTTCTGGCGGAGCTAGTCAACTCTAAAATTGGTACTATAACAAAAAAGCCCCTTGAATTTACGAGGGGCTTTTTTTGGGTAATAGGATTGCTTAATCATCTTTCCGTGCAATTCGGTATAATACCAATCCCATAACCACGAAGAAGCCGAAACCGAGTAATTGGAAACCATCTGCACCTAAAACATGTTCTAAATTTTCTTCCAGATTTAGTTTACTCACAGGCACGGCCGTAGTCGGGAAGGCCATTAAAAAGGCATAAATTACACCCATTAAGGCTCCGCCGGCTACCAATCCGGTGGCAAATAAGCTGCCTTTACCTAATTCATCCTCTTCAGCAGTTTTCTTTTTGGTTTTAATATCTACTAAACCTTTAATGGCACCACCGGCAAAAATTGGCAGGGTGGTTGATAGTGGGAGATAGGCACCCACGGCAAATGAAAGCGATTTAACCCCACATAACTCCATGGTGATGGATAAGAATACACCCACCAATACGAATTGCCAATCGAGATTAAAGGATAATAAGCCTTTAATTAAGGTAGCCATAAGCGTTCCTTGTGGGGCTGGGTACAAATCGGTACCAATAGCGTGTTGAATGCCCTGTGCCATCATTTCTGGTGTTGGGCGGTCTAGGATAGAAAGGGTCAAACCAATTACCACAGCCGATACAATGGCTCCTACAAATAAGGCTAATTGTTGGTATTTTGGTGTTGCGCCTACAATATAACCTGTTTTTAAATCCTGCGAAGTGGCTCCGGCATTGGCTGCTGCAATGCAAATCATACTGCCAACTACCAAAGCCATCGGTTCAAATAAATGTCCGGTCCAACCTACGCTAATAAATACTAAGCAAGTGCCCATTAGAGTGGCAATGGTCATTCCCGATATGGGATTAGAAGATGAGCCAATGAGGCCCACAATACGGCTTGAAACGGTTACAAAGAAGAAACCAAAGACTACAACCAATAATCCAATTAATAATTTATTAATAAGCGAATCACCCGGTATTTGTGGCAATACGGCCATTAAAATAACCAAGGCTAAACTACCTAGAACCACTGTTTTTATCGATAAATCTTGATCAGTACGTTTTACTTCTTGTACTTTTCCGCCCACCTTATTCATCGAACCAAAACTCGATTTGAAAGAAGAAATGATAGTAGGAATGGTTTTAATTAAGGTTATAAAACCACCTGCAGCTACTGCACCTGCACCAATTTGACGCACATAAGCTCGGTATATGGCCGAAGCGGTATCGGCAAAGCTTTTGCTCGTAGGATCCCATCCGCCAGGTCCACCAGGCGTTAATAAATCTTTTAAATAACCAAGCTTAACGAGTTGTAAAGCAGTAGTTTCTGCCGGAACCAATGAGGCTAGGAGCGGGATTAAACCCAACCAAGCTAACACCCCTCCTGCAACCAATACTCCGGCAATTTTAGGTCCTATAATATAGCCTACACCCATGTATTCGGGGGTTATTTCGCCATTTACCGTTGCCGAAGGGAAGAATTTATTGCTTTGTTTGGTTACCCAGGCCGGTGTTTCGGCTATTACGTGGAACACTTTTTGTAAAATGGCGTAGCCAAAAGCAAATGCAAGCCCTTGATAGGCCGTTTTTGCAAAATCTCCACCTTTTTCGCCAGCAATTAATACGGAAGCACAAGCGGTTCCTTCTGGGTAGGGCAAGTTTTCGTGTTCATCAACAATTAATGATTTACGCAATGGAACCATCATTAAGGTGCCTAAAATGCCTCCTAATGCTGCTAAAAAGAAAATGGGCCAATAGGAGAAAAAGCTTTCACCCTGGCTACCTGCCGATAGAAATAAGAATCCGGGTAGGGTAAATACCACACCAGCGGCAATAGATTCGCCAGCTGAGCCCGTAGTTTGAATGATGTTATTTTCTAAAATGGTGGTTTTGAAAAATTTACGACCGATAGAAATGGCCAATACTGCTACCGGTATGGAGGCAGACACAGTTAAGCCGGCTTTTAAAGCTAAATAAACGGTTGCGGCTCCGAAAATAACGCCAAATAGTGCGCCTAATAAAATTGATTTTACCGTAAATTCGGCCATTTTGGTGTTGGCTGCTACGTAGGGTTTGAATTCTTTTGCTGACATAATTTTTATGAATGGTTAGTCTAATATAGAAGTTCTATCCATTGCTTCGTTCAAAAGGTTTTCCACAAAAAAAAGCCCCGATGGGTATCGGGGCTTCTCAAATGAGTATAATCGCTTATTTTCCAGCTGCCTTCGCATGATCGGCTAAAAATTGCGCCAAGCCGCTATCGGTTAGTGGGTGTTTCAATAAAGCTAAAATGGCTGATAAAGGTCCGGTCATTACATCGGCACCTAGTTGCGCACATTGTATGATGTGCATGGGGTGACGAACTGAAGCAGCTAAAATTTGTGTTTCAAAGCCGTAGTTATCATAAATTAAGCGGATATCTTCAATCAATTGCATGCCATCGGTAGAAATATCATCTAAACGACCCACAAATGGCGAAACATAGGTAGCACCTGCTTTGGCTGCTAACAAGGCTTGACCGCTAGAAAATACCAAGGTGCAATTTGTTTTAATGCCTTTCGAGCTAAAATATTTTATGGCCTTTATCCCATCTTTAATCATGGGTACTTTTACCACAATTTTTGGGTTTAAAGCGGCTAAAAGTTCACCTTCTTTTACCATATTCTCAAAATCAGTAGCTATTACTTCGGCACTTACATCACCGTCTACAATGTCGCAAATAGCTTTGTAGTGGTTAATTACATTGGCATCGCCAGAAATACCTTCTTTAGCCATTAAGCTTGGGTTGGTAGTAACGCCGTCTAAAATGCCTAGGTCTTGTGCTTCTTTTATTTGATCTAAATTGGCGGTATCGATAAAGAATTTCATAGAAATAAGTTTAAAAAGATAAAAATGGGCAAGCACCTTTTATCGCACCGCTACAACCTTCTACCCTTGCTGTGTTCCCACCCTGGGGGAGTTCAAAGGGAGCTGGTCGTAAAAGACTTGCCCGCGACAAAAGTGAGAAAATTTTAGGGATTTGACAACAGCGAATGCGCTATTTTTTATGCCATTTAGCAAAGAAGTCCCAAAGTACAATACCGGCTGATACCACTACATTAAACGAGTGTTTGGTGCCAAATTGAGGTATTTCGAGGCAGCCATCCACTAGTTTCATCACTTCATCGTTTACTCCATTTACTTCGTTACCTAAAATGATGGCATATTTTGTATCTGCTGTTGGCGTAAAATCGGTGAGCTTGGTACTTTCACTAGCTTGTTCTAATGCTAAAACGCTATATCCTTTTGCTTTTAATTCGAGTACGGCTACCACTGTGCTTTGAAAATACGACCATTCTACCGATTGGGTAGCACCAAGAGCCGTTTTTTCTATTTCTCGGTGGGGAGGTTGGGCTGTAATGCCACATAATACCATTGCTTCCACGGCAAAACCATCCGCCGTTCTAAAAATAGAACCTACATTGTGCAAGCTTCGGACTTCATCCAATACCAGTACAATGGGCAGTTTTTGTTGATTTTTAAAATCTGCTATACTTACTCGGTTCAGTTCGTCTAGTTTTAATTTGGCCATCCACAAAAGTAGTTAGATTTAACTAAACGCATAAAAATTGTTCAGAATAAGCTAAAACCTAATTTTTTCTTTAGTTTTAATGCGCTAAACCTATGCACAACTCCTCTAAACTCATCTGTCAGCACCAAGGTGCCGATGTATTTGCCTTTACCCTGCGTAATAGCCAGGGAATGTCCGTTGTATTGAGTAATTATGGCGGAATTATACAATCTATTCAGGTGCCTGATATAACAGGAAACTTGATAGATGTAGTATTGGGTTTTGATACTATTCAAGAATATTGGTTGCCGGAATACGTACAAACAAATTCATATTTCGGGTCTATAATTGGCCGCTATGCCAACAGGATTGCCCATGGAAGAATTGTTATTGACGGGAAACCATACCACGTAAGTACCAATGCCGGAAAGCATCAATTACATGGCGGTAATTCGGGTTTTGACAAAAAGGTGTGGGACGTGATATCTAGCAGTAATCAAGAAGTGGTTTTGCACTACCTGAGTAAAGATGGGGAGGAAGGTTTCCCCGGAAATGTACATGTTCAATTGACTTTCAAATTAGCCGAAACAAATGAATTGTCCATCACTATGACTGCCCAAACCGACCAAGTCACGCCCATTAACTTAACGCACCATGGTTATTTTAATTTAGAAGGAACGGGGCGGCATATTGGGGAGCATGAGTTACACATTATTGCTGACTCTTTTTTAGTACAAGATGCCGATTTTGTGCCAAC
>JAIPAN010000100.1 GCA_021740025.1 Sphingobacteriaceae bacterium | reverse complement strand
ATGATGGAAAAATTGGTGAACAGCTTCCTCCACAAAAAGTATGGAGTGAAGAATTAAGAATTAACTCAAACTCCGAAAGCAAGTTTCAATATACGGCAGGTGTGTATGCCTTTAAACAAAAAGGGTACGAACCAACCACCAATACAGCATATGAACTATCATCTGCGGAAGCTGCAGCTTATATGTTACCAAATGGAACGTTTTTGATTAACAGAAACAGAAGTAACAACTTTGGAATAGCAGGTTTTGGTGAGCTGAGTTATTTATTGACCAATAGATTGAAAGCAACTATAGGTTTGCGTTATGATTACGAAAAACGTGAGGCGATATTTAATGGTTTTGGTGATGCCATGTTATTAAACGGTGTGGTTACAGACCTTAACCCTAATACTAGCGCTAGCGGAAACTACTCAGCTATTACGCCAAAATTCTCATTAAGTTACGCCGTTAATGAGCTCTCTACTATTTACGCCACGTATACCAAAGGTTTTAGAGCTGGGGGTATCAATGCCAGTTCATTGCCAGCTGGAGTACGTCAAACATTTGACCCCGAGTATTCCAACAATTATGAAATCGGGTACAAAGCATTTTTAGCCGATAAAAAACTTAGCATAGGAGCTTCTGCCTTTTTAATTCAATGGAAAGATTTACAGTTTTATAATTTGGTTGCCCCATTTACGTATGCTAGAGAAAATGTAGGCGACGCTCAATCAATGGGTTTAGAATTAGAAGTAACAGCTTTGCCTGCAAAAGGTTTGCAAGTAGACGGAAGTTTTGGGTTTAACCCAACCGAATACGAGGGCTTTGATTTGAAACGTGTAAACTTTGGAACAGGTGTAGTTTCTACTACCGCTATTGGCGGAAATAAACTTTCCAATGCCCCAAGCCACACCATATTCTTAGGTGCACAATATGAATATGCTATTAACAAAAAATGGAAAGCAGTTGTTCGTGGCGAAGTACGTAATTTGGGTAAACAGTATACCGATATCCAAAACCAAATTGAACAAGCATCTTATACCCTAATTAATTCGAGACTTGGCCTAAGCACTAACAAATACAGTTTGTTTGTTTGGGGGCAAAATCTTAACAATGAACGGTATTTGGCTTATGGCAATCCTGATAGCAGTTTTGGTCGACAAGCCAGAATGGCTCAACCCAGAACATTCGGTATAACCTTAAGCGCTAAATTTTAATACACCTAAAAGCCAAAGGGTAATATCCCTTTGGCTTAATCAAATTTCAAAATAATGAAAACAAAAAAACTCATTTCTACAATATTTATACTACTGGTTATTACAGGAAGTAGTTTCGGGCAAAAAACGAATCCCGATAGTTTAGTAATCGGTACAGCCGATAAACATCAAGCAATGATGGATATTTTGTATACACCAACAAAAGTGCCAATTAAGACAATTGGAATTCTGCTTTATGATGGCTACAATACATTAGATGCCATGGGACCTTATCATACTTTGGCGGAAATAATGGGTGCAAAAACATTTTTTGTTGCCAAAAACAGAGGTGTAGTAAAAAACCAAAGAGGTTTAGAAATAAAAGTAGACAGCTCTTTTGCTGATGTTCAATCGCTAGATATTTTGGTAATTCCAGGCGGTGCAACCGAAACAATTATGCTTACACAAGACACAGAAACATTAGATTGGATAAAGAAAATTGACAAAACAAGTAAATATACCACGAGTGTATGTACAGGTGCTTGGGTCTTGGGAGCAACAGGTTTATTAAAAGGCAAAAGCGCTACTTCCAATTGGTACAGAGGCGAAGAAATGATGAAAATGTACGGTGCAAATTTTAAAGAAGATCGCTATGTAAAAGATGGAAAATATTGGACTTCGGCAGGTGTTTCAGCAGGTATTGATATGTCTTTAGCCATTATAGACGACTTATTAGGCAGAAAATATACAGAAGCCGTAATGTTGGATTTAGAATACGATCCCAAACCACCTTATAATGCAGGTGTGCCAAAAAAATCTGACCCATTAGTAGCCGATATGATGAAAGAGATGTATGATATGCTCATGCTTCCCTTAATTGAAAAATTGAAGAAATAAAAGCGAATTTTTAGGGCTTTGTAATAAAAAATGTACTCATGAACGAGTTGTGTAATTTTATAAAGCCCTAAAAATTGGTTAGAGTTTACTCTACTTCTTTTCGGGAGCGTGTTCCGCTTTCCACTGCTGGCTAAACGATTGTTCGGCTACTTGGGGTAATTCGCGGTGTTTGCTCCAGCTTTTAGCGAAGAATTTTTGGAGTAGGCGGTTTTTGGTTTTACCGCTAAAGAAATCCATGAGTTTGCGGCTTTTCATTCCTTTTTTCCAGAAAAACCAGCCCCAATTTTCGGTACGGGTGCTTAGGCCCTCATCCACCGCATCGCGGCGGTTAAGCAAGAGCATTTTATGGATATCAATTTTTACGGGGCATACTTCGGTGCATTTGCCGCAAAGGCTAGAGGCATAGCTGAGGTGTTTAAACTCTTCCATGCCGGCTTGGTGCGGGGTAATTACCGAGCCAATGGGTCCACTGTAGGTAGTATCGTAGCTGTGGCCGCCAATGTTTTTGTATACCGGGCAAGCGTTTAAGCAGGCCCCGCAACGAATACAGTACAAGCCTTGGCGTTGGTCTTTTTGAGCCAATAAATTGGTACGCCCGTTATCGAGCAAAATCACGTACATTTCTTCGGGGCCATCGCTTTCGTTCTCTTGGCGGGGGCCACTTAAAATGGTATTGTAAACGGTTAGGTTTTGTCCGGTGCCGTGGGTAGAAAGCAGGGGCCAAAATAAATCTAAATCGGCCATGGAGGGAATGAGTTTTTCGATACCCACAATGGCTATGTGTATTTTAGGGAAGGTAGTGCTCAATCGGGCGTTCCCTTCGTTTTCAGTTAGGGCAATGCTGCCCGTATCGGCCAATAAAAAGTTCGCACCGCTAATGCCAATATCGGCAGTGGTATATTTTTCGCGAAGCAGTTCCCGTGCTTTTTGGGTTAATTCTTCGGGCGTAGCGTTAGGCTCGGTGCCAAATTTTTCGTGAAATAAGTCGGCAATGGCTTCTTTGCTGAGGTGCATGGCCGGGGTTACAATGTGGTAAGGCTTTTGGCCCAATAGCTGTACAATGTATTCGCCTAAATCACTTTCCAGAGCCTCTACCTTATGTTTTTCTAGAAATTCGTTCAAATGAATTTCTTCGGTAGCCATTGATTTGGATTTGATAACCGTTTTGGCACCCGATTTTTTAATTATTTTTAAAATTTCTTGCCTGGCTTCCTCGGCGGTATTGGCCCAAAGTACTTTGCCGCCTCTACGCTGAAAATTGCTTTCGAATTCGGGCAATAACTTGTCCAAATTCTCCATCACTTTCCATTTTATCACGTGGGCTTTCTTTTTGGAGGTTTCTAGGTTTGCCAAACGACTTAATCCACGCACTACCGCCGCATCGTATTTACCAATATTGTGGTTAATAATTTGGCGGTGGATTAAATCGAAGGCCTTTTCGCTGCTCTTCTCTTGAAATAGGTTGGCCGTGTTGGACATAGAGCGAATTTAGGAAAAAGCATTCGCAAACGGATATAAAAAAAGCCCCCGAATTTCGGGGGCTTTTTTGTTGCTCGGATAGCTTATCTATCGGCAGGAAAATCGTTTTTCACGTCTACTACCGGAGCTTTATCGCGGTTAGCAATATCCCATGCGGTAAAGAATACCAAACGGGTACGTTTAGCAAGTAATTCGAAATTGATTTTGCTTACTTCGTCGCTTGGTTTGTGGTAATCTTCGTGTACGCCATTAAAGTAAAAAATAATGGGAATACCGTGTTTCGCAAAGTTATAGTGATCAGAACGGTAGTAAATACGCTCTGGATCGTTCGGGTCATTGTATGTATAATCGATAGTTAATCGAGAATAGGTAGCGTTGGTGTATTCGCTTATCTTGTGCAAATCGCTACTTAATTTATCAGAACCAATTAAGTATACATAATCCGGATTGTCTTTGTGTTTCGGATCAACACGACCAATCATATCGATGTTTAAATTGGTTACCGTTTTCGCCAATGGGAAAATTGGGCTTTCTGAATACCACTCAGAACCTAATAAACCTTTTTCTTCGCCACAAACGGCTAAGAATAAAATGCTACGGCGTGGGCCATGGCCTTCGGCTTTTGCTTTGGTAAAGGCTTGTGCCATTTCCAATACACCGGTAGTTCCAGAACCATCGTCATCGGCACCGTTATTTACTTTATCGGTACCTTCTGTAGTTAAACCAATATGGTCGTAATGGCCGCTTACTACTACAATTTCGTCCTTCAAATCGGTACCTTCCAACAAGCCCATTACGTTGTCGGCTTTAACGTTGCTTACTTTAGAAAGCACACTTGCCTGCACGCTGGTTTTAACGGCTTTTGAAGCTGGTTTACCTGTGCTGGCAATGCCAGCGGTTAAGTCGGTAATGCTTGCTTTAGTTTTCGCTAATATGGCATTTGCTACGGCTTTAGAGACAGTAATTACCGATGCTTGTACCGGCTGATTTGGTTTATCTAAAATTAAACGACCAGTTTGTAAATAACTAGCCATGCGTTTTAAATTGCTTTCTAAATCGGGATTAACGCTGATGATTAAGGCAGGTTTTTTGCTTTGCAAATTGCGTAAGCGTTTAGCAGCTGTCCAAGAAGAAGTTTTTTCTGTTCCGGTGATGATCGATTTTCCGTTTACGAATGGTTCTTTTTCGGTAGAATAAATCACCACTTTTCCTTTAAGGTCTAGTCCAGCTAATTCGTTGAATTTTTCATCTTCAATGCCGTATCCTACAAAAACAACTTCGCTAATGCTATTGGTAAAATCTACTTTAGAGCTCGACGTGTAGAAATCTTTAAAATTGGTAAAGCTTTGTTTGCCCACTTTTAAGGTAGAGTTGCCTGGAGCAATTTCTACCAAAGGCACTTTTTGTAAATAGCTGCCATTTACCGGCGCTATTAATCCAAGGCTTTTAAATTGAGCCGAAATGTATTCGGCAGCTTTCCATGCGCCCGGTTTTCCGGTTTCGCGACCTTCGTACTCGTCAGAAGCTAATACCGACAAATGTTTGTAGGCATCTTCTTTGGTAATGTAATTTCCGTATTTAACGGCAATTTTATCCTGAGCTAAAGCGGCATTGCCTAAAACTAAGGCTGCTGCAAGGATAAAAATGGAACGATTGTGTTTCATGTTTTATTAAATTTAGTTTATGGATTTAGCAAGATATTTTATGTACTCTGTTGGCGTGTCTACCGCCTTCAAATTCGGTTTGTAAAAAAGCATCGGCTATGGCTTGCGCATCGGCTT
>JAIPAN010000099.1 GCA_021740025.1 Sphingobacteriaceae bacterium | reverse complement strand
ATTTGCTCTGTAGCTCGATTTTGATGGTAGACTAACCTCTACAGAAAAACTTCTAGAAGCCTGATCGATGGTTTTAGCGGAAAAAGTTAAACGGGTATTTAAAGTATCAGGGATGTCTGGGAATATTACATTCACTTCGTCGCCTTTATTGATATGACTAGCATACGACTCTGCCACCATGGCTTTGGCTTTTAAATTAGAAGTGTTAACCACCCGAACCCCAGGCATACCTGGCATAACCGCTTGGCCTACCTTAAAATCCATTTGATCTACTACACCATTTATTGGTGATTTAATGCGATACAAAGCTGCCTGCGATTGTAGGGTGCGCATTCTACGCAACAAACCATCACGTTGGGTTTTAGCACTTAAATATTGTACCTCGGTACCAATTTTCTGATCCCAAAGGTTTTTCTGACGTTGAAATAAGGTAGTTGCCAATTCCAATTGGGTTTGCAACTCATCCATGTTTTGGCGCAATACCTGATCGTCTAACTGAGCCAAAATTTGTCCTTTTTTAACAGATTGGCCGGGTTTTACATATATAGCGGTAACCAAGCCCTGTGCTTCGGCACTTACTTGTACATTTTGCTCGGCATCTACCTTGCCTTGTACTACTAAAAAATTGCGGAATGTTTCTTCTTCTACCGTAAATACGTTTACCTGCTTAGTATTAGCTACGGCGGCTTTGGCACCCACTTCGGCTTCTAGTTTGGCAATTTGTTGGTTTAATGTTGCTCTTTCCTTTTTCAGCTTCTCTAATTGCACTTGTTTATCGCCTGTATTGGAGCCACAAGCAGCTAAAAATAAAGCTACACTGATGTAATAAATTGATTTCATATGATTTTGATCTAACTTTTAGTAATTAATTCGTCCTAAGGCTCTATCTAAATTCACTTTATTAATGAGTGATTCATACAAAGCATTTATATAATTGTTTTGTGATTCTTTTAAAGAAGTTTCAGCGGCAGTAACCTCTAAACTAGAGCCTACACCCTGTTCGTATTTTACTTTAGATATACGCAAAACCTCTTTGGATAATTCCATGTTTCGTTTCTGATTTTCGAGCGATTGCAAACCATTTAAAAAACTAGTTTTGGCTTGAATGATTTCTAAATTGATGCCATTTTGCAAATTGGCTAAATCATTGGCCGATTTTTGAACCTCTAACCGGGCATTTTTAATTTTATAAATACGCTGACCGCCACTTATAAGAGGTAAACTCAACTTTAAGCCCACCAAACTGGTTGGGTAGTAGTTTGTATATAACTGTGAAAAGGAATTATTTTGGTAACTATTTGAGGTACTCCCAAAAGCAACTATAGATGGTAAAAATTCACTTTTGTAGCGCTTTAAATTCAGTTCATTCAGCTTTTTTTGCGTTTGGCCCAAGGAAAACTCTACTCTATTTTTATAAGCTAAGCTATCTGCAACAAGCACATCGGCTGTTAAACTAAGTTCTTTAATACTATCGTTTAAAGTCAAATTCGTTTCAATGGGCATACCCATCTGAAATTTAAGCAAGTTGGTGTTTAAGGCCAATAAGCGAATCACATTTTCACGCTCTGTTTCTAAATTATTGGTCAGTACATGCAAACGGTCTACGTCTACTTTCTCTACCAGACCATTTTTATAATAAGCCTCAATATCGTGTAACGATTTTTTTAATCGAACCAAATTGGCATCTAATAAACCCAATTGTTCATTGCTCACCAATACCGAATAATAGGCTTTGCTTACAGCAACAGCAGTTTCAATCTTGGTACGTTTGCTATTTCTAATAGATAGTTCCTTATAGGTTTTAGCAGCCTGTAAGCCTACTAAATATGAACCATCAAATAGCAGTTGCGAAGCCTCTAAACCCAAAGCCGATTGGTATTTGACACCAAACTGTACGGGTACTTGCGTTCCTGGCTGTCCAAAAAAATCGCCGGGCAATAAACTGGTGGGCAACTTTAAAAAATCTTGAAAACTAAAACTACCCGATACTTGCGGCAAACCAATTCCTGTTGTTTGTTTTACTGTATTTTTAGCAATTTGCTCATCTAACTGAGCATTGAGTACCGCAGCTTGATTTTTGAAAGCATACTCAATAGCCTGCGGTAAGGTGAATGTATAGCTCGTAGTAGTTTGTGCCGAAAGGCTACCAAAGCCCAATAATGCTATACTTAATAAGGTGTAAAATTTGGTGTTCATATATAGTTTATTAATGTGCTTGTTCGTATTGCTTGGTTAACTCGTAGCCTTTGGAAGTACAAATGCCGTAAATAAAATGCAGTGTTAGCTCCTTAGCAACCTGCAACACACTAAATCGCTGCAGTGGAAAAACAAACTGATTGAACGAAAACTCAATCTGTTCTACCCGCATGATGCTTAATATATCTACTTCTACTTCCGATCTATAATAACCCTCTTGTACTCCCCAAACAATATTATCTCTAATTTTTTCCAGTAAAATACGTTCCCTAAAATCTTTGAAATACGCCCAAGCCTGTGGATAAAATTTTTGCAAATCGTAAAACATACTTGGATTTGTTTTAGAAAGCATGGCTTCTAAATTGGCAATGCCAAAAAACATTTCGTGAATGGCGTTGCTTGCCTTATCTCTACATTCTTGAATGATGCCGATTTGGGCATCAATTTTAGTACGCATGAGCTCTAGAACGAGTTCGTTTTTATCTTTAAAATGCTGATAAATGGTTTTTTTTGACATGCCCAACTGCTTGGCAATATCGTCCATAGTTATACTCTTAATGCCGTATTGGCTAAAAAGTACATCTACTTCTGCAAGAATGTGTGAGCGATTATCCAAAAAGTATTTAATTATCGATTGCAAAACTATGGAAACTTTTTTCAATTCCAAAGTTTCCAAGTTTTTATTCTGTCATACTAATGTTATTAAATTATTAAATAATATTTAATTAAAATGCATAAAATATGCTTTAAAGTTAATAATTAAAATTAAAATTATTTAGAAATAAGCGAATTAGAAACCGAGAAAAAGGCGTAAATTTGCACAAAGCTGATTTTCATGAGTTTAAGCCCCTTATCTGCCCTATCGCCCATTGATGGTCGTTACCACAACACAACCAACGAATTGAGTGCCTTCTTCTCAGAATCGGCACTCATTAAATACCGAGTTTTTGTAGAAATAGAATATTTTATTGGCTTGGTAAGTTTACCCTTACCGCAGTTAAAAGATTTCCCAAAAAACGAATTTGATGCTTTACGCAAGATTTATCAAAATTTTAGCGAAGCAGACGCTTTGCACGTGAAGGATATTGAAAAAACCACCAACCACGATGTGAAGGCAGTTGAATATTTCATAAAAAAGAAATTCGACGACTTAAATTTAAGCGCATTCAAGGAGTTTATTCATTTCGGATTGACTTCGCAAGACATAAACAATACAGCCATTCCTTATTCCGTTAAATGCGGATTAGCCGAAAGCTATGTACCCGCACTGGAAACGGTTATTCAAACACTTAAAGGCTTGGCTGAACAATGGAAAGATGTTCCGATGTTGGCTCGTACGCACGGACAAGCAGCTAGCCCTACTCGTTTAGGTAAAGAAATTACCGTATTTGTTGAACGTTTAGAAATACAATTATCAACCTTAATTGCCATACCAAATGCAGCTAAATTTGGGGGCGCAACTGGCAACTTTAATGCACACCAAATAGCTTATCCATCAATCAATTGGGTTGATTTTGCCAATCATTTTGTTCAACATATTTTGGGCCTAAGTCGTTCACAAACAACAACCCAAATTGAACATTACGATCAGTTTGCTGCCCAATGCGATGCTTTAAAACGTATCAACACCATATTGATCGATTTAAATAGAGACTTTTGGCTTTACATCTCTATGGATTATTTCAAACAAGAGTTAAAAGCCGGTGAAGTAGGCTCATCGGCTATGCCACATAAAGTAAACCCCATAGATTTCGAGAATTCTGAAGGAAATTTAGGAATTGCCAATGCCCTTTTTGAGCATTTTTCGGCCAAATTGCCTATTTCTCGTTTGCAAAGAGATTTAACCGACTCTACAGTATTGCGTAATGTAGGTGTACCCATAGCGCATAGCTTAATTGCCCTAAAATCTACCCAAAAAGGATTGAGCAAATTGGTACTTAACCAAGCGGCCATAAACACCGATTTGCAAGCAAATTGGGCGGTACTAGCGGAAGCCATACAAACCATTTTACGCAGAGAAGGCTATCCAAATCCCTACGAAGCGTTAAAAGAGCTTACACGCACCAATAAAGCTATTGATGCCACCGCCTTAATGGAATTTGTGAATGGACTCACTATTCAAGAAACAGTAAAGCAAGAAATTTTACAATTACGCCCAGAAACCTATACCGGTATCTGAGGATATGGCGTCACCTCGGTGTCATAACTTGAGTACCGGGTACTAGCCATTTTCAAAAAACCTATTTTTGGGGTACATAATTTATATATGAGCACAATTAATGTATTTACAGAAGCTACGCCCAACCCGGCTAGCATGAAATTTTTGGTAAACAAACTGTTGGTAAACGGTAGTGTCGATTTTCCTACGAAAGAAAGTGCCGAAAGTTCTCCTTTTGCTAAAGAATTATTCAAATTCAACTTTATAAATGGCGTTTTTTTTGCCAGCAATTTTGTTACGCTTACCAAATCTGATGATAGCTATTGGGCTGATATTGAGGCCATTCTAAAAGAATTTGTGAAAGGTGCAGTAGAAAGTGAATTGAAAATACAAGAACAAGCGGAAGCGGAAGTAGTTTTTGAAGGAACAGATATAGAGAAAAAAATTCAACAAGTATTATACGATTACGTTCGCCCAGCGGTTGAACAAGATGGTGGTGCTATTAGTTACCGTTCTTTCCATGAAGGTGTGGTTACCGTAGAGCTTAGAGGCTCTTGCAGTGGTTGCCCCTCTTCTACCATTACCTTAAAATCTGGCATTGAAAATTTGCTCAAACGCATGGTACCCGAAGTTAACGAAGTGGTTTCTGAAGCCTTATAAAAAAAGCCCCCGAAAATTCGGGGGCTTTTTTGTTAGTTTTTGCGTTCTGTTGCTGGCGGTGCCGGAATAGTTTCTCTGGTAGCCATAGCCCAATCAGTTAACAGTTTACGCTCTACATCGGTCAAACGAGCTTCGGCATGTATCCACGTATACGAGTTTAACGGCATTTCATGTTCGTTCACTTGCTCCGCAACTTCTTCTAATTTGTGGCGTGCACGTTTAGGGCTATAGGTAGTAAAGTCCGAAAAATTAAACTCTCCTTTGCCTTCTTGTACATGATCGTTAATCCACCAAGTAAGTGGCTGCACATTCGCATACCACGGATATACCGT
>JAIPAN010000098.1 GCA_021740025.1 Sphingobacteriaceae bacterium | reverse complement strand
TAGATACGGAGCAAACGGAATGGACTTTATCTGGAATGGCGCAAAACGCTTGGCTAGAACGCTTGTACAAATACAGCAACACGCAGAAAAAAGCCGATAAAACACAATTCATCCGTGTTTCAGAAACTTTTTCTAGCCTGGCACCCGAGCAGTATTACTTGCTTACAGCCTTAAGCCTATGCGAATAATTGGCGGCAAACTAAAGGGTTTGCGCCTGCAAGCTCCTCCAAATTTACCGGTACGCCCCACTACCGATATGGCCAAGGAGGCCTTATTTAACATTTTATACAACCAATTCGATTTTGATGCCATTCGGGTACTCGATTTATTTTCGGGCACCGGCAATATCAGTTTAGAATTTGCTTCGCGAATGGTACCCGAAGTGGTTTCGGTAGAACGCGACCGCAATTGTGTGCACTTTTTAAAAACTACGGCACAAAAGCATCAATTGGAGCAAATTAAAACCTACCAAGCCGATGTGTTTAAGTTCTTGGCATTAGAAACCGAACCATTCGACCTTATTTTTGCCGATCCGCCTTACGATTTTCCTCAAATCAATCAGATTGCTGAAAAAGTATTCGAACGCAACTTGGTAAAACCGGGCGGCTACTTGATTGTAGAACATCCGAGTATGAAAAAGCTGAGTCATCCCTTGTTTATAGAACAACGGGTATACGGTTCTTCTTCCTTCAGTTTTTTTACGCCGACATCCGTTTTAGAATCTGATAAATAAACCTCAATTTAGTAGTATGAAAATCGCACTTTTCCCAGGTTCTTTTGATCCGGTAACCAAAGCACACGTGGATATCCTCAAACGTTCTATTTCGTTATTCGATAAGGTGGTAATTGGTATTGGCATAAATAGCACCAAACAGGCTTTATTATCTATTGAGGCTCGTAAAAAAATGCTAGAGGCGGTTTTTGCCAACGAACCCAAGGTAGAAATTCAAACATATAGTGGCTTAACCGTCAATTTTTGCAAGGAAATAGGCGCCAACTACATGATTCGAGGCATTCGTACCGTATCTGATTTTGAATACGAAAAAGCCATTGCCCAAATGAACCATGCCTTGGTACCCGAAATTGAAAGTATTTTTATTGTAAGTAAACCGGGTTATTCATCCATCAGCTCAACCATTGTTCGCGATATTTTACGCAACAAAGGCGATATCAGCCAATTTGTTCCCAAAGAAGTACTCGAATTTATTTAAACTGCTCCTTTACCAAATCTAAAATAAGGGGATAACTATTCGCTTTCACCTCGTCTAACTGATTTTTCAAGAGCCAACAAGCTTCCGTAATATCTTCTTCCGCCTGCGGAATCAAGTCGGGTTTTCCGCTAACGGCCATGGCGTACCAATAGGTTTTTTTAAACACCACCTTTTTTTTCAAACTATACAGGTGATAGGTTTCGGCAAGCAATTCGTTAACCTGGCTAACCACTACCCCACACTCCTCTTCAACTTCTCGTTTTGCAGCCTCAATGGGCAGCTCACCAACATCAATTTTACCTTTGGGTAAATCCCATTTATCTCGGCGATAAATAAACAGACAAGCACCTTCATTGTTGTAAACCAAGCCACCGGCGGCTTCAATGTATTTAAATTGCTGCCTAGCATCTAGTAAGAAGGTCTCGGCATTTGCTACCAGCAACACATAGCACTCCGGAAGGCTTCCAGAGCATTTTTCTTGAAAAAAATCAGCTAAGCTAAAGCCCTTTTCTTCAAGCACTTGATGATTCTCCGCTATATCAGGAACAGATTCGGTGATAAGAAGCCTTACTTCGTTGAGATAAATTCTATACATTTGTGTTATGGTAAACCAGTTAGAGATAGAGCAAAAGATTGCCGAATTCCTTTTACAAATAAAAGCAATAAAATTACAACCAAGTAATCCTTTTACCTGGGCATCGGGATGGAAATCTCCCATTTACTGCGATAACCGCATTACCTTATCGCATCCAAGCATTAGAACCTACATCCGTCAAAAATTAGCTAGCCTTATTCATGATCAATTTGGTACGGTAGATTGTATTGCCGGTGTTGCTACCGCCGGAATTCCACAAGGTGTTTTAGTAGCACAAGAATTAGGCTTGCCTTTTATTTATGTACGAGCCAAAGCAAAAGAACACGGTAGAGGTAGTTTAATTGAAGGAGAAGTAAAAGATGGCCAAAGGGTAGTGGTTATTGAAGACTTAATTTCTACCGGAAAAAGCAGTTTACAAGCTGTGCAAGCTTTACGAGATGCTGGCTGTGTAGTGGTAGGTCTTACTGCAATTTTTACCTATGGTTTTGATAAAGCTGATGAGAACTTTAAGGAAGCCAAATGCCCGTACTTTACCTTATCCAATTACTCGGCACTAATTAGCTATGCCGCCGAACACCAAATGATAAAAGCTGAAGACCTGAAATTACTAGACGATTGGCGCATAAACCCAGAAACTTGGGGAAAATAAATTAATCAGCATGAATACGAGTATTAGCAGCACCGTTACACTACATAAACCCATTGCCGACGTGTTTACCTTTTTGGCCGATTTAAACAATCACCAACAATTAATGCCCGAGAATATTTACAACTGGTCTTCCACTGCCGATGAAGCTGCCTTTACCATTCAAAACATGGCAAAATTGGCTATAAAAGTGAGTAGCCGCATTCCCAATCAAGAAATCGTGGCTATTCCATCGGCCGAAGCTCCCTTTGATTTAAAGTTGAAATGGGAACTAAAAGATTTGGGGAACGGTACAAGCGAAGCTACGCACACCATTTCTGCAGAATTAAACATGATGTTGAAAATGTTGGCCAGCGGCCCCTTGCAGCAACTTGCCGATCATCAAACCACCAAGCTGAAAGCACTATTTTCTTAAGCACCCGTTCGGAAATTATAGCAGGTTAATTCCTTCAAAAACAGCCATTTCGTCTGCTATTTTTAAATTTAAACGCCAAAACTTCCGATTAGTAGCCCTTCTACACTTTGGCAATACTTTTGTGCGTTTAAGGGTACTATGAATTTCAACAACTTTACCATCAAAGCACAAGAAGCTATTCAAAAAGCTTCGGAAATAGCCAGCGGCAACCAGCAACAAGCTATTGAAAATGCACATGTATTAAAGGGACTCCTTTTAGTAGATGAAAACGTGATTCACTATCTATTAAAAAAACTAAACGTAAACGTTAAGCGATTGGATAGCCAATTGGATGAACTCATAACGACCTTTCCGAAAGTAAGCGGAAGTGAGGTGTATTTAGCCAGTTCGGCAAACAGCACCATCCAAAAAGCACAGAGCTATTTAAAAGAGTTTAAAGACGAATTTGTATCGGTAGAACACTTGTTGTTAGGTATTTTGGCCGCTGGAGATAAAGTTTCGGGCTTTTTAAAAGACAGTGGGGTAAACGAAAAAGATTTAAAAAAAGCTATTGTTGAACTGCGTGGCAACAGCCGGGTAACTGACCAAAATGCCGAGGCTACTTACAATGCCCTAAACAAATATGCTCGTAATTTGAATGAATACGCCGAATCGGGAAAATTAGACCCGGTAATTGGCCGCGACGATGAAATTCGCCGAGTGATTCAAATTTTATCTAGACGGACCAAAAACAACCCCATTTTAATTGGCGAACCCGGGGTGGGTAAAACCGCCATTGCCGAAGGCATTGCTTTCCGAATTATCAAAAGCGATGTACCGGAAAATCTGAAATCTAAAACCGTGTATTCTTTGGATATGGGCTCTTTGGTAGCCGGTGCCAAATACAAAGGCGAATTTGAGGAACGATTAAAAGCCGTTATTAAAGAAGTTACCCAAAGCGATGGAGAAATTATTTTGTTTATTGATGAAATTCACACCTTGGTAGGTGCAGGCGGCGGCGAAGGCGCCATGGATGCGGCCAATATTTTAAAACCGGCCTTAGCCCGTGGCGAATTGCGTGCCATTGGGGCCACTACCCTCAACGAATATCAAAAATACATTGAAAAAGATAAGGCCTTAGAACGTCGTTTTCAGAAAGTACAGGTAGATGAACCCGATACACAAGATGCTATTTCCATTTTGCGTGGGCTTAAAGAACGTTACGAAACCCACCATAAAGTTCGCATAAAAGACGAGGCCATTATTGCCGCCGTTGAATTATCGCAACGCTATATTTCCGATCGTTTTTTACCCGATAAAGCCATCGATTTAATGGATGAAGCCGCAGCAAAATTACGTTTAGAAATGGATTCGGTGCCCGAAGCGGTAGACGAATTGGAACGCAAAATTATGCAGTTAGAAATTGAGCGTGAAGCCATTAAGCGTGAAAATAATGACAAAAAGGTAAAGGAATTGAGCGAAGAAATTGCCAATCTTTCTTCCGAAAGAGATTCGGTAAAAGCACGTTGGCAAGGCGAAAAAAACTTGGTAGATGGCATTAACACCAATATTGAGGCCATTGAACACTACAAGCTAGAGGCCGAGCAAGCAGAACGTGCTGGCGATTATGGCAAAGTAGCCGAATTGCGCTATGGTAAAACCAAAGAAGCACAAGACGAGGTAGATCGGTTGAAAAAAGAATTGGAAGCCACCCAAAAAGACAGCCGCATGCTTAAAGAAGAAGTTACTGCCGACGATATTGCGGGTGTTGTAAGCCGTTGGACTGGCATTCCGGTGACCAAAATGATTCAGAGCGAACGCGAAAAACTCTTGCATTTGGAAGCAGAGTTACACAAACGAGTAGCTGGCCAACACGAAGCCATTGAAGCCATTTCTGATGCTATTCGTAGATCGAGAGCGGGCCTACAAGATAAACGAAAACCAATTGGATCGTTCATTTTTTTAGGTACAACCGGCGTAGGTAAAACCGAATTGGCAAAAGCATTGGCCGAATTCCTATTCAACGACGAACACTCCATGGTACGCATTGATATGAGCGAATACCAAGAACGCCATGCGGTAAGTCGCCTCATTGGTGCGCCTCCCGGATACGTGGGCTACGATGAAGGCGGCCAATTAACCGAAGCCGTACGTCGTAAACCCTACTCTGTTATTTTGCTCGATGAGATTGAAAAAGCACACCCAGATGTGTTTAACATCTTACTGCAGGTACTAGATGATGGGCGATTAACCGATAATAAAGGTCGATTGGTAAATTTCAAAAACACCATCATCATTATGACCTCGAACATTGGTTCGCACCTGATACAAGACAATTTTGCGACCCTCAACGAGAAAAACCACGATGCAGTGGTAGCCAAAACCAAAAGTGAATTATTTGAATTGCTCAAACAAACCATTCGCCCCGAGTTTTTAAACCGAATAGTCGAGTTAATTATGTTTACCCCACTAAACCGAGAGGAACTGAAAGACATTGTGAAATTGCAATTCAAACAAGTTCAAGATACC
>JAIPAN010000097.1 GCA_021740025.1 Sphingobacteriaceae bacterium | reverse complement strand
ACGCCCACTTGCGCTAAGAAATCTTTTCTGTCCATAACATTTGGTTTTTAATTAAAATCAATATACCAATATTTACGCACAAAATGATTAAAAAAGTAGTATACACACTTAAATTTTTAATTACCCAATCGTTTTAAAGCAATATAGGCCATTAAACCGGTGCTAATGGCAAAGGCATTTTCATCAATATCAAAGGTTGGGGTATGCACCGAGGAGGTAATTCCTTTGGCTTCGTTACGTGTACCTAAGCGGTAAAAACAAGCATCGGTTACTTGGGAGTAGTAAGCAAAATCTTCAGCAGCCATCCAAATATCTAAGTCGAGCACATTTTCTTTTCCCAAATATTCTTGGGCAAATTGTTTGGCTTGTGCGGTTAGTTTTTCTTCATTTACCAAAAATGGATAGCCTTTTCTAATTTCGAATTCGCAACTTCCGCCCATACTTTCGGCAATACCTTCGGCCATTTTTTTCATGCGGGTGTGCGCTTCGGCACGCCAAGCTTCGTCCATGGTTCTAAAAGTGCCTTCTAATTTAACCTCGTTGGGTATAACATTGGTGGCGCCATTGGCTTGTACCTTTCCAAAGGACAAAACCGATGGCGTATTCGGGTTGGCCGTACGGCTAACAATTTGTTGTAACGAAACCAAAATCTGAGCGGTAATCATCACCGGATCGATGTTTTGTTGCGGTTGAGCAGCATGGCCACCTTTACCTTTTACGGTTACGTACAGCTCATCGGTAGAGGCCATGTATTTACCCGAACGAAAACCCACTTTACCGGTTTCTATAAAAGGCATAACATGTTGCCCAAGTACCGCCTGAGGTTTCGGATTTTCTAATACGCCTTCTTTTATCATTTGCTTGGCACCACCAGGCAAAAGCTCTTCGGCCGGCTGAAATATCAATTTAACAGTGCCACCAAATTCAGCTTTTAGTTGTTGTAAAATAGCGGCAGTTCCCAACAAAGAAGCGGTATGCGCATCGTGCCCGCAAGCATGCATTACGCCTGAATTGGTAGATTTATAAGCCACCTCATTCGCTTCTTGAATGCGTAACGCATCCATATCCGCACGTAGGGCCACCACCTGGTCGGAAGGTTTATCACCCGTAATAAGCGCTACCAAACCGGTATTAGCCATGGGTGTAAAGGCAATTCCCAATTCATCGAGTTTTGCGGCTACAAAAGCAACCGTTTTATGCTCCTGAAAAGATAATTCGGGATGGGCATGCAAATGTCTCCTGTTTTGGATAGTTGATTCCAAAACACCAGCGGCTAATTCTTGAATTCGGTTTTTAAGCATAATTACGCTAATTAAGCAAGTCCCACTCCGTGGCAAGCTTTGTATTTTTTGCCACTTCCACACGGACAAGGATCGTTACGACCTATTTTTTGTTCCACTCGAATGGGTTGCGTACGTTGCAATTCACGGGTATCGTCCATGGGTGCACCGTTTGCTTGTTGCCCCAATTCGGGTTTAGAAATTTTTAATTTACTTAAATCTTGTTTGGCTTGTGGGCGGGCTTCGCGAACAGGCTCTTGGCCTTGGTTCGGAATGATGCCTTTAAATAAAAGCCCTACCAATTCTTTATTCACGTTCGCCAACATGTCTTTAAACAGATTGAAGGCTTCCATTTTATACACAATTAATGGATCTTTTTGCTCGTAAACGGCATTTTGTACCGATTGCTTCAACTCATCCATTTCGTGTAAATGTTCTTTCCAAGCTTCGTCAATCAGGTATAATACCACCGTTTTTTCGAAAGCTTTAAATACTTCTTGCCCCTCGGTTTCTACGGCTTTTCTCAAATCGGTGGTTACTTGCAAGCCACGAATACCATCGGTAAATGGCACCACAATGTTTTCAATTTGTTCACCTCGTTCTTTCAACACATCTTTTAACACCGGCAAGGTTTGTTGGGCAATGCTGTCTTTTTTACGTTGATAAAAGGCTGTTACATGAGCAAAAACCTTATCAGTTAAGGTATTCATACTGGTAGATGCAAATTCCTGAGCGCTTAACTCCGGATCAACCGAGAAAATACGAATCATTTCTAATTCAAATCCCTCAAAATTATCGGTGTCTTTGTACTCGGCTACGATATCTTCTACCACATCGAAAATGGTATTGTTTAAATCAACATCTAAACGTTGTCCGAATAGGGCGTTTTTACGCTTGGCGTATACCACAGTACGTTGAGCATTCATTACATCGTCGTACTCTAACAAACGCTTACGAATACCAAAGTTGTTTTCTTCTACCTTACGCTGGGCACGTTCTATAGATTTGGTAATCATCGAATGCTGAATTACTTCACCCTCTTCGATACCCATACGCACCATGATATTGGAAATACGTTCAGAACCAAACAAACGCATTAAGTTATCTTCTAAGGAAACAAAGAATTGCGATGAACCCGGATCACCCTGGCGACCGGCACGACCACGTAGCTGGCGATCGACACGACGGGATTCGTGACGTTCGGTACCTACAATGGCTAAACCGCCAGCTTCTTTAACACCTGCTCCTAATTTAATATCGGTACCACGACCGGCCATGTTGGTGGCAATGGTTACGGTGCCCGATGTACCTGCTTCGGCCACAATATCGGCCTCTTTTTGGTGTAATTTGGCATTTAACACGTTGTGACGAATGCCTCTTAACTTGAGCATACGGCTCAATAATTCCGAAATTTCTACCGAGGTGGTACCCACCAACACGGGGCGTCCGGCCTCGGTTAATTTTACAATCTCGTCGGCAACGGCGTTGTATTTTTCTCTGGTGGTGCGGTACACCAAATCTTCTAAATCTTTACGCTTGGTATTTACGTTGGTTGGAATTTCAACCACATCCAATTTATAAATCTGCCATAACTCACCGGCTTCGGTGGTGGCGGTACCCGTCATACCACACAATTTGTGGTACATACGGAAATAGTTTTGCAAGGTAACCGTGGCATAAGTTTGGGTAGCATCTTCTACCTTCACATTCTCTTTTGCCTCAATAGCTTGGTGCAAGCCGTCGGAATATCTTCGGCCTTCCATAATACGGCCGGTTTGCTCGTCTACAATTTTTACTTTGCCTTCGTCGATGATGTACTCTACATCTTTTTCGAATAAGGTATAGGCTTTCAGAAGCTGATTTACAGCATGAATTCGTTCTGATTTAATAGAAAAATCACGCATTAAGGCATCTTTTTGAGCAATTTTTTCTTCGTTACTCAAATTTGATTTTTCTAGTTCAGCAATTTCGGTACCTACATCGGGCATTACAAAAAACGTAGAATCTTCGCCAGAACTGGTAATGAGCTCAATTCCTTTTTCGGTTAATTCTACCTGATTATTTTTTTCATCAATTACAAAAAACAACTCCGCATCGGCCTTTGGCATTTCTTTGCCTTGATCTTGCATGTAGTAATTTTCTGTTTTGGTGAGCACTTGTTTCATGCCCGGCTCACTTAAAAACTTAATCAATGCTTTATTTTTAGGCAAACCTCGATACGAACGGAATAAGGCCAAACCACCCTCTTCGGGGCCCGGTTTTCCGTCGGTAATTGCTTTTTTTGCTTCGTTTAGTGCGGTATTGATGTAATTTTTTTGAGCCGTTACCAAACGTTCTATACGTGGTTTTAGTTCATGAAATTCGTGTTCGTCGCCTTTGGGAATAGGTCCCGAAATAATTAACGGGGTACGAGCATCGTCAATCAATACCGAATCTACCTCATCTACCATGGCAAAATGCAATTTACGTTGCACCAAGCCTTCGGGGCTTAGTGCCATGTTGTCACGTAAGTAATCGAAACCAAATTCGTTGTTGGTTCCAAAAGTAATATCGGCTAAATAGGCTTGGCGACGCTCTTCTGAATTGGGCTGATGTTTATCAATACAATCAACACGTAAGCCATGAAACTCAAATAAGGGACCATTCCACTCCGAGTCACGACGAGCCAAATAATCATTTACAGTTACAATATGTACCCCTTGGCCAGCCAGGGCATTTAAATAAGCAGGCAAGGTACCTACCAAGGTTTTACCCTCACCGGTAGCCATTTCCGATATTTTACCTTGATGCAATACAATACCGCCAATCAACTGTACATCGTAATGCACCATGTTCCAGGTAACTTCGGTACCGGCAGCAAGCCAAGTATTTTGGTGAATGGCTTTATCGCCTTTAATTTGAACATTTGGTTTACGGGCAGCCAAATTACGATCGAATTCGCTAGCTGTAACTTCTATGCTTTTGTTTTCGGTAAAGCGGCGGGCGGTTTCTTTTACCACCGCAAAAGCCTCCGGTAAAATTTGTAGCAAAACAACTTCTAATTGTTCATCACGCTCTTTTTGTAAGCGATCTAAACTTTCGTAAATAGCTGTTTTTTGAGTAATACTCAAATCTAGTGCTTCCGCTTGGGTTTTAACCTCTAGCAGTTGGGCATCAATATCGGCCAAAAAGCTGGCGATGGTTTGCTTAAAATTTTGTGTTTTTGCACGCAGCTCGTCGTTGCTCAATGCAGCTAGTTGTGGGTAAACTGCTTTTATTTGCTCAACTAGGGGCTGAATTTGCTTAATATCTCGATCGGATTTGCTTCCGAATAGTTTACTGAGTAGTCCTAACATGTTTTTTTATATCAATATCTTCTCTGCTTTACAACAATACTGCCAAGCTTAAAAATAAGCCATGCTGACAGTGGAGGGAGTAAAATTACTGATTTTGATTAATATAAACTTGCTCTTTTGTAATACCTTTGCAAACATGAATATTCTATTGCTTGGCTCGGGGGGCCGCGAAAATGCATTTGCCTGGAAAATGGCGCAAAGTGTACATTGTTCTAGGCTATTTATTGCACCCGGAAATGGTGGTACTGAACGCTACGGGGAAAACGTTGACCTCGACCCTACAGATTTCCATGCTGTAAAAGCATTTGCCCTAAGCCATGCTATTGAGTTGGTGGTGGTAGGTCCCGAAGAACCTTTGGTGAAAGGTATTCACGATTATTTTTTAGCCGAGGATCAACTGAAACACATTGCGGTAATTGGGCCACAACAAGAAGGTGCGCAATTAGAGGGTAGCAAAGATTTTTCGAAGGCCTTTATGCAACGTCACCGCATACCCACGGCCGCATACGCCACCTTTACCAAAGAAACCTTAGCGGAGGGATTGGCTTATTTAGAAATTCAAAACCTGCCCATTGTATTAAAAGCCGATGGCCTAGCCGCTGGCAAGGGCGTATTAATTTGCGAAAGCTTGGCCGATGCCAAAACCGAATTGACTGCAATGTTAGCAGATGCCAAATTTGGAACTGCTAGTCAAAAAGTTGTTATAGAAGAGTTTTTAAAAGGCATTGAGCTTTCGGTATTTGTATTAACCGATGGCCAGAGCTATAAAATTTTGCCCGAAGCTAAAGATTATAAGCGCATTGGCGTGGGCGATA
>JAIPAN010000096.1 GCA_021740025.1 Sphingobacteriaceae bacterium | reverse complement strand
AATTCTATGGCACAAAGTGCTTGGTAAAAGGCGGCATTCTCTTGTAAAAGGCTTAATTCTCTCTCTTTGCCGTTTTTTTGCACCTGGCTAAATTGTTGGGCCGCTGCAGCATATTTGTGTTTTTCAAGTAATTCTAAACCGTGTTTATAGGTGCTGTTTACCTCATCTTGTGCGTAGGTAGAAAGGCTAATACTGCTAATGAGTAGGCTAGTAACTATTTTTTTGAAACTAAACATCGGTTGAATACATATATAGGTGTCTATTTAAAATTAGACAAATAAGTGGGTTTGATTTAAAATAGAAATTAACATGTGTTGATAAGCACAAATTAACAAAAACCGAGGCCCAAAATGGATGGGTGTTGAAAAAAAGAATTAATCTTTAGAATTGGCCAATAAGTAAAGCACAGCCATGCGTACAGCCACCCCATTTTCTACTTGATCTAGAATGATGGATTGTTTGCTATCGGCCACATCGCTGGTAATTTCTACGCCTCGGTTTATAGGGCCGGGGTGCATAATGGTTATTTCTTTGTCCAGCGAATCGAGAATTTGCTTGTTTAGTCCGTACATCATGCTGTATTCTCTAAGCGATGGGAAATACTTGATGTCTTGGCGTTCCAATTGTATGCGAAGCATATTGGCTACATCGCACCAATTGAGGGCTTTAAGCAGGTTATGTTCTATTTTTACGCCTAGGCTACCCATGTATTTGGGTATGAGGGTGGTTGGGCCACATACCATGACTTCGGCGCCCAATTTTTGCAGGCATAATATATTAGATAGGGCCACTCTAGAATGTAAAATATCGCCAATAATGGCTACTTTTTTGCTTCGTACATCGCCGTATTTTTCTCGGATAGAGAAGGCGTCGAGTAAAGCTTGGGTAGGATGTTCGTGGGCACCATCGCCGGCATTTACTATTTGTGCGTTTACATGCTTGCTTAAAAATACACCGGCCCCTGCATGTGGGTGGCGCATTACCACCATATCCACTTTCATGGCTAAAATGTTGTTTACGGTATCTATGAGGGTTTCTCCTTTACTTACCGATGAGGAACTGGCAGCAAAACTAATGGTATCGGCCGATAGGCGTTTTTCGGCTAATTCAAACGACAGTTTGGTGCGGGTTGAATTTTCGAAAAAGATATTGGCAATGGTAATGTCGCGGAGTGAGGGTACTTTTTTGATAGGACGTTGCAATACGTCTTTAAAATTGTCGGCAGTTTCTAAAATCAGTTGAATATCCTCGGTGCTTAGGTCTTTTATGCCTAGGAGGTGTTTGGTACTGAGTTTTGATGGGTTTTCTGCCATTGTTATTTATCTAATAATAAGGTTACACGATCTTGCTGGTCGGTTTCTTTCCAGCTTACAACCACTTTTTGTGAGTCTACAGAATCAACCTCTATGCCGATATAATTCGGTTCAATGGGTAATTGCCGTGAAAATCTGCGATCTACCAATACAACTAATTCCACTTTACGAGGTCTGCCAAATGCCAAAAGAGCGTCTAAAGCGGCTCTAATAGTTCTTCCGGTCCATAAAACATCGTCAACAAGAATTACATTTTTATCTTCTATAATAAAATCAATAGCCGTTGCGCTGGCTACCGGAAGATCTTTGTTGGTTCTAAAATCGTCTCTAAAAAAGGTAATATCGAGGTTGCCAGCTTGTAATTCGCTTTGCGGTTGCAAGTGTTTCAACTCCTGATGAATGCGATCGGCTAAATAAATGCCTCTGGGCTGAATGCCAATAAGTACGGTGTCGGAAAAGGTGTTGTGGTTTTCAATTAATTGATGACAAAGCCGTTGAATGGTTATTTGGAATTTTTGACCGTCTAGCAACGTTAAGGTTTCCATCAATGTTTAGATTTTAGCAAAGGTACGCTATTGCGCCCAAAATGTAAAACACATTTTTATTGGCGTTTAGGCATAAAAAAAGCCCCCGAATTTCGGGGGCTTTTTTTGAGTGAAAAAGATTACTCAGCGTCGTCGGCTTTTGGTGCTTCCTCTTTTGCTTTTTTAGCTTTTGCTGCAGTTTTAGTTTCTGCACCTTCCATGCTAGCTTTCAATTGAGCAAGTACACCTAAATCGCCTAAAGTAGATTTCTCAACAGAGTCTTTTACTTTTTTAACGGCAGTTTGAGCGGCTTTCGCATCTTTCTTTTTCTGGGTATTTTCTTCTTTACGCTCTTCAGCTTTTACCTCTTCCCAAATGCGGGCATGAGAAACTACAATGCGTTTAGAATCTTTGTTAAATTCGATGATTTTGAAATCAGCAGTTTCTTCTGCTTTAACCACAGTACCATCTTCTTTTGCCATGTGTTTGCTTGGGCAGAAACCTTCTACACCATATGGCAAGGCAATTACAGCACCTTTATCGGTTACTTTCAATACTGTACCTTGGTGTATAGAATCTAGGTTGAATACAGTTTCGAAAGTTTCCCAAGGGTTTTCTTCTAATTGTTTGTGGCCTAAGCTTAATTTGCGGTTTTCTTCATCTAATTCTAAAACAACCACTTCTAAGGTTTCACCAACTTTGGTAAATTCGTTCGGGTGGTTCACTTTTTTTGACCAAGAAAGATCTGAAATGTGAATTAATCCATCAATTCCATCTTCTAACTCAACAAATACACCAAAGTTGGTCATGTTTTTAACCACAGCACTTTGTTTGCTGCCTGTAGGGTAGCGTTTTGCTAAGTCTTTCCAAGGATCTGGAGTTAATTGCTTAATACCTAAGCTCATTTTACGCTCGTCGCGGTCTAAGGTTAAAACTTGAGCTTCCACTTCGTCGCCCACTTTTAAGAATTCTTGTGGGTTACGTAAATTTTGCGACCAGCTCATTTCTGATACGTGAATTAAACCTTCAACGCCTGGTACAATTTCTAAGAATGCACCGTAATCTGCTACGGTTACAATTTTACCTTTTACTTTAGAACCAATTTCTAATTTGGTGTCTAAGGCTTCCCATGGGTGAGAGGTTAATTGTTTTAAACCTAAGGCAATACGTTTTTTGTCGTCATCAAAATCTAAAACAACTACGTTTATTTTCTGATCCAATGCCAACACTTCACGTGGATGCTCTATACGGCCCCATGAAATATCTGTAATGTGAAGTAAACCATCTACACCACCTAAATCGATGAATACACCGAAATCGGTAATGTTTTTAACGGTACCTTCTAATACTTGTCCTTTTTCTAATTTAGATACGATTTCAACTTTTTGACTTTCTAAATCGTCTTCAATTAAGATTTTGTGTGATACAACAACGTTTTTGAATTCGTGGTTGATTTTAACCACTTTAAATTCCATTGTTTTACCTACATAGATATCGTAATCTCTAATTGGTTTGATATCAATTTGAGAACCAGGCAAAAATGCCTCAACACCCATAATATCAACAATTAAACCACCTTTAGTACGGCTTTTTACGTAACCATTAATGATGGTATCATTTTCCAATGCCAGGTTAATGGTATCCCATGATTTTTGAGTTTTAGCACGTTTACGTGATAAAATCAATTGTCCATTGGCATCTTCTTGCGATTCAACAAATACGTCAACCGTATCACCCACTTTTAATTCAGGGGTGTCGCGGAATTCAGATAGAGATACTAAACCATCTGATTTAAAACCGATATTTAATACCACGTCTTTGTTGTTGATAGATACTACCACTCCAGAGATGATTTCTCCGGTATTGATAGAGTTGAATGTTCCGGAATACAATGCTTCTAGCTTGCTGCGTTCTGCATCTGTGTAATTTCCAAAACCTTTGTCATCCGCATCCCAGTCGAAATCGCCGGAAGGGGTAACCATCGTAGTAGATTTAATCTCTTCGATAGACAAAGAATCTGCTTCAGATTCAATGATTTCTGTTGTTTTCACCTCTACGGTGTCGGTGCCGAGTTCAGCTTCTTTAGCTTTTAACTCTTTTTCTGCTTGTTGTTTTTTAGCCATTAATTAATTTGTCTCCTTTTCCCAATTTTTAATCAGGACTGCAAAGGTAGGTAAATACCTAAGCAAACAAAATTATTTTGTTGTTTATTTTCGGCTTTGGGCGTGATTTACAGGAAACTAAGTAGCAGAGCGGGCTACTATTTTTTGAGGAAAGGCTGTACTTGCTTAAGTGCAAAGCTAAGTTGCTCTTCGGGCGTGAGTTCGGTATTATCTAATATAATGGCATCTTCCGCACGTTTTAGCGGGCTTTCTGTACGGGTGGTATCTAAAAAATCGCGGTGTGCCAAATTTTCAAATACCTCTTCTAGGCTAATGTTATCGCCTTTGGCAATCATTTCTTTGTATCTACGTTCGGCCCGCACTTTAGGGTCGGCAGTCATAAAAATTTTAAGGCTAGCTTCCGGAAAAACGGTGGTACCTATATCGCGGCCATCCATTACAATATTGGCCGTTTTACCCATACGTTGTTGCTGCTTTACCATTTCGGTGCGCACTTTTTTGAGTGCACTTACTGGGCTAACCATTTCAGAAATTTTCATGTCCCTAATTTCATTCGAAACTTCTTCGCCATTTAGGGTAATATGCGTTTCGTAATCTCTGGCATGAAAATCTAAATGGATGTTTTCGAGCGCTTCTTCAACGGCTTTTTGGGAAGTAATATCTACCAAATTGCTCAAAAAATAGAGTGTTACGGCTCTGTACATGGCACCACTATCTACATATACAAAATGTAATTTTTTGGCTAAGGCCTTAGCTAGGGTGCTTTTTCCGCAGGAAGAATAGCCATCTATGGCCACTACTATATTTTTACTCATTGCTAAACAAAGGTACAATTTGGCACTAATAACATGCTCCTAATTTTTAAAATTACACCTATTTAAATTGATAATAGGTAGCTATGCTTCCAAATTGATGTGCTTTTGCAGGACTATTTATTTCGTGTGTTTTTAAGGTATAGGATAGCTGTGCACTCCAACGTTTTTGCGCAAATACCAATCCGAATTCTTGACTGAGTACCCAAGGTTTGCTATTAAAGGTTATGGGTCCTTTATCTTTTATAAATAATCCACCCGAAATACTGGCATCGTAGGCTACCCAATCGAGTTGTGGTTTGGCAAAGAAGAAAAATTCGCTTGCACTGCTTGCATCCGCTAAATTACTCCGATTATACGCCGTAGCATTGAGGGAATTCATGCTACCTGTTCGCAAGGTAAAGCCCGCACTGAGCCCACTGTAGGTATTACCCAAATTAGCTCCGGTATGTATGGAGAGATCTATTTTTTTAGAAGCAGAGCGTTGCAAGAAACGGGTATAAGCCATATTGAAATTTAGGCCTATTTCGTTGTTTAATTGAAATTCCCAACCTCTTGGAGCGTAAAAACCACCTAGTTTGTGTATAAATTCCTGTGCTTGGCGGCCCAACGCATTAGGCCCAATGGTGCCTAGCTGTACCCCAAGGCTTAAGCTATTTTCTGAAGTATAAAACCAATGCTT